>JAJEEZ010000394.1:0-9326 GCA_022820705.1 Candidatus Latescibacterota bacterium
CTGGCTATAATGGCTCGGTGATTATCGGGCCGGGAGAAGGAGTGGAGCGAGAAGTGCTGCACGAGTAGCGGTTTTACGAGGAGTCCTTTGCCCAAATAGTCGAATACGTGCGCGCCGAGGGGTTAAACCTGATGTACTGTCTGTTTGAACGCACGGACGCTGGGTTTGCCGAGGAGTACCGGCACGTCCGGCCCATAGATCACCTCGAAGCGCTCAGAGGGCCGGGCATGGTGCTCGACGTCGATTTGTACGCGCGCTGCCAGAGCGGCGAGTTGGGCGTACCTCCCAAGCTCATGCTGGAGGTAGATCCGGCGCGACGGGAGCAGCACATCGACGATATCAAAGCGCTGTGCGGAGATCGGGTCTATATAGCGTGGGCGATTCCCGATCGGGTGGAATTTATGCGTCGGGGCGTGAATAAGGGCGTGGCCCTGCGGACGCTAACCGAGCGGATAGGTGGGAGTACAGAGCGCGTCTTGGCGGTAGGGGACGCGGACAACGATTTGCCCATGTTGCGCGCGGCGGGGATTGGGGTGTTGTTGGGGAATGCAAAGGACGAGGTAAAGGCGGCTGTGGCCGGGGATGGGGTGCGGATTGGACCGAGTTTTGTCGAAGATGGATTTGCCAAAGTGGTGCGGGAATACGCGCTGGATGGACAGGAGCCGAAATGATGCAGGTGTTTTGCGGAATCGCGTTGTATGTTGCCGTTGCGGCATCGGCTTTGGCTCAGGAGGGACAAGCCGCTGCCGACTCTCTCAAGGGTGGGGAGATGGTAAAGATCGAGAGGGAAAATCACGGGTTTTACATAGATAAGTACGAGGTTACTAACGAGGAGTACGCAGCGTTTCTGACTGAGAAGGGAAACGCCAAGGTGGAAGGCATGTACTGGGTGGAGTTGGGGAGTCGATATACGGCGTTGGTGGAAGAAGAGGGCGTGTACAAGGTCAAAGAAGGGTTTGCGCGGCATCCGGTCATTGAGGTGTCGTGGTACGGGGCGATGGCCTATTGCCAGTGGGCGGGCAAGCGCCTGCCGACGCAGGAGGAATGGCAATTCGCCTGTGAGGGAGCTGAAGGGCTAAAGTACCCGTGGGGGGCGGAGTTTGTGGAAGGACACGCCAATATCTTCGGCGACAAGGACGGGTACGGGCGCACCGCGCCGGTGGGTTCCTTTCCGATTGGAGCCAGTCCTTTTGGACTATTGGATATGGGCGGCAATGTGTGGGAGTGGACGCAAGGAGGCGAGAAAATGCAGTTCCTGCGCGTGGGATCGTGGGTCAACGGTCCGACCTTGACTCAGTGCAACAAGCGGACCAACACCAAGGACTCGCATTCGTATATCAAGGGCAACACCATAGGCTTCCGCTGCGCCCGCTAAGCCTATGCAGCGTCGCAAAATTCCAAGTGTCCCTCAACCTCCTTCCCCCTCTGCGCTCATCTGCATCCATCTACGGATACGCATGGTTCTCGTCCTTTTATTGCTCGTCGCCAGCGCCGAGGCCGATCCCTTCTTCGTGGATGCGACTCGGGAAGCTGGTTTAGAGCAGCCCACCGTAAACGGCGACCCCGACAAGCGCTTCATCCTCGAATCCACTGGCAGCGGCGCGGCGTTTTTCGACTACGACGGCGACGGCGATCTCGATCTCTATGTGGTAGATGGATCGACCTACGCTAATTACGGTGCGGGGCCGGGTAATGTGCTTTACCGCAACGATGGTGGAGCTTTTGTGGCGGTTGTAGCTGGCGTCGAGGATCGCGGTTGGGGCATGGGGGTGGCTGTGGGGGATTACGACGGCGATGGGCAGCGCGATCTCTACGTGACCAACTACGGGGCCAACGCGCTCTATCGCAATCGCGGGGATGGCACCTTTGCCTCGATCACAGCACAGGCTGGGGTTGCCGGCGATGACTTCAGCGCGAGTGCGGCGTTTTTCGACTACGATCAAGATGGCGACCTCGACCTTTACGTTGCCAACTACGTGGTCTTCGACATTGAGCCGGTGCTGCAAGACCCGGAGTTAGAGGATCCCTGTATCTATTTGGGAGGGCTGCGGGTTTTTTGCGGCCCGCAGGGCATGGAAGGCGGGCGGGATCGGCTCTACCGCAACGACGGTGGGGTTTTTACCGATATCACGGCCGCGTCCGGCGTGGCCACGGCCAATTTCCACTATGGCTTGGGCGTAATGCCCGCAGATTTTGACCGCGATGGCGACCTCGATCTGTTCGTGGCCAACGACGAGACGCCCAATGTGCTGTTCCGCAACGACGGTGGTCGCTTGGGCGACATCGGCTTGGAGGCAGGCGTGGCGTACAACGGCGATGGCGAACTTGAGGCCAGCATGGGCGTAGATGCGGGCGATTGCGACGGCGACGGCGATCTCGACCTCTACGTGACCAATTTCTATGGCGAGACCAATACGCTCTATTTGAACTCGGGCGGTGGGACCTTTATTGACGCTACTGCCGAGCGCGGCTTGGCGGCCCCGACCGTGGGCTATCTCGGCTGGGGCACGCGCTTTTTCGACTTTGACTTCGACGGCGACCTCGACCTATTCGTAGCCAACGGCCACATCTATCCCCAAGTCGATCACACCAGTTCCGGGGGTAAATACGCCCAGCGCAATCAGCTTTTCGCCAATGAGGGAGCAGGTGCGTTCGCTGCGGTGGAAGAAGCTGGACCCGGATTGCTGGTGCAAAAGTCGAGCCGCGCGACCATCAGCGGTGACTACGACCAAGACGGCGATGTCGATCTGTTCACGACCAATATCGACGACAGCCCGACGCTCTTGCGCAATGAGACGCGCGCTGGTCGCTATCTCGTGGTGCAAATCGATCCGGAAGTTGTCGGCGCTTGGGTGCGAATCACGGTGGGTGGACGGACGCAGGTAAGGTCAGTTGGTGGAGCGGCGGGTTACTTGGGCCACGGCGACGCGCGCCTCTACTTTGGTTTGGGCCGGGTCGAGCGCGTGGAACGCTTGGAGGTGCTGTGGCCTGATGGCGCGGTGACGCGGCTGGAGGATTTGCCAGTGGATGAGGTGGTGGTGGTAAAGGGAGGGGGCAATTGACGCGGCGATCTTTATTCGCTAGCTTTAACGTCTTTTCAAATTCACCTGATATAACTCATGTCTTGGAATTTTGTCGTCAAAAGGGTCGCCCTTTTCCTGATTGTAGTATGGGCAGCGGCGAGCGTGAACTTCTTTGTGCCCCGGCTGGGTACGGGCCGCGATCCCATTCGCGAGAAGCTCGGCCAACTCGCGGCTAGTGGAGGATTGCGCCAAGACGGCATTGAGGCCATGGTCAAGGCATATCAAGCCAAGTTCGGTCTCGACAAACCGCTCCACGTCCAATACTTCAACTTCCTCGGCGACACCTTTACGCTCGACTTGGGCTATTCGCTGGCCAACTATCCGGCCCGCGTCGGGCAGATCATCGGCAATGCTATCCCGTGGACTATTGGGCTGATGATCGTTTCAGTGCTGATCGGGTTTGCCTTGGGCACGCTCATGGGGGCGCTGTCGGCTTGGCCGTCAGCACCGCGCTTTATGCGCAACTTGGCGGTGCCGCTGATGACCATGTCGGCGATTCCGCCCTATCTGCTGGGGCTAATTGTGCTTTACATCTTGGGCCTCAAGCTGGATCTCTTCCCGCTTTCGGGCGGGTACTCGCCCGGTATGTTGGCGATCTTAAGTCCCGCCTTTGTCCTCGATGTGTTGCACCATTCGATTTTGCCGGCGCTGGCCATTGTCTTGCAGCAGGTCGGCTTCTGGGCACTGGGGATGCGGGGAATGATGGTCACTACCTCGGGCGAGGATTACATCACGCTGGCCGAGGCTAATGGCCTGCGCAATCGCACGATCTTCTTCCGCTTCGGCCTGCGCAACGCCCTGCTGCCGCAGCTTACGGCGCTGGGGCTGTCGCTGGCCAACGTGGTCGCTGGCCAAGTCATCGTCGAGGTAATTTTTGCCTATCCGGGGATAGGTACGGTACTCTTTCAGGCCATCCAGGCCTCGGATTATACGGTTATCAACGGCGTAGTGCTGATTCTCATCATGTCCATTGGCTTGGTGACCATGCTGATGGACTTCTTCTATCCGCTGCTCGACCCGCGGATTTCCCATAGCCGACACCACTAGCCATGCACCGCTTAGACCAAATTCTCTACTACTTGCGCGAAAGCCCGATGCTCGCGGCCGGCCTGTGCATGATCCTGTTGGTGGTACTCTTCGGGATCTTGGGGTCGATCTTCGTCGATACCTCGCTGGCCCAGCCGCTGGCCACGCCGCCGCGACAAGCGCCTTCGCTGGAGCATCCCTTTGGTACTGACGACTCTGGCCGCGATTTGCTCGCCGTGATGGTGGTGGGGGTACCACTGACCATGCGGATTGGTTTGTTGGCCGGCACGGTGGGGCTAGGGCTGGGCATTTTTCTCGGCTTTACGAGCGGCTATATGGGCGGCAAGATCGACACGGTCATCCGCGGCCTCGTGGATACGCTGCTGACCGTGCCCGGCTTGGTGGTGCTGGTCTCCATTGCCTCGACGATCCGCGAGGAAATTAGCGTCAACATCATGGCCTTGGTGGTGGCGTCGCTGGCGTGGATGTGGCCCACGCGGACGATTCGCTCGCAGGTCTTGACCATGCGCGAGCGGGCGTACGTGCAGATGGCCAAACTCAACGGCATGAGCAACGGCGAGATCATCTGGAAGGAGCTTTTTCCCAATCTGCTGCCTTATCTCGCGGCCAATTTCACCAATGCCGTCAATTGGGCCATTCTCTCGTCGATCGGGCTGGAAGCGCTCGGCTTGGGGCCGCAGAACGATCCAACGGTCGGCATGACCATTTATTGGGCCATTACGTTCAGCGCGCTCATTCGCGGCATGTGGTGGTGGTGGGCGATCCCGATCTTCTTTATTGGCGTGATCTTCGTCGGCTTGTTGATGACTGCGGCGGGTTTAGACGAACTGGCCAATCCCAAACAGCGCAAGGCCGTATGAGCAAGGCCGATAAAGAGGTCCTACTGGACATCCGCGACTTGGAGGTCCACTTCGAGACCCGGCGCGGCATTGCTCGTGCCGTCAACAAGGTCGATCTGACCCTGTACAAAGGCGAGCGCTTTGGCCTAGTCGGCGAATCCGGCAGCGGCAAGACCACGTTGATTTTGGCGCTGTTGCGGATGATTAAGACGCCGGGCCTGATCGCCGGTGGCAGCGCGACCTTAGACGACGGTACCGACCTAGTCCAACTCAACCGCGAGCAAGTGCGGCAGGCCCGGCTCAAGCGGGTCGCGATGGTGCCGCAAGGCGCGATGAACTCGCTCAATCCGGTGATGAGGATCGGGGATCAACTGATGCTGACGATGCGCGAGCACGCGGTTGAAGAATCCCCGCTGCCCAAGGCCACGCAATTGGAGCACGCGATCGAGCTGTTGGACAAGGTCGGGTTGAAGCCGGAAGTGGCCCGTCTTTATCCCCACGAACTGAGCGGTGGCATGAAGCAGCGGGCCTGTATTGCCCAAGCCATCTCGCTCAATCCGCAGCTCATCTTGGCCGACGAGCCGACTTCTGCGCTCGACGTGGTGGTGCAGCGGCAAATCATGCAGACCTTGCGCCAGCTACAGCACCAGCTCAATGCCACCGTGCTCTTGGTGGGCCACGACATGGGGCTGATGGCGCAATTTGCCGAGCGCGTGGGCATCATGTACGGCGGTAAGCTGGTCGAGGTGGGCCGAGTTGAGGAGATCTTTCACAACCCGCAACACCCCTACACTCAGCTTCTGATTTCTAGCATTCCCTCGTTTGAGACCAAGGGCGAGTTTAAGGGCATTCCCGGGGTCGGACTGTCGTTGTTGGAGCCGCCGTCGGGCTGCCTTTTCCACCCGCGCTGCCCCCAAGCCATGCCCCAGTGCAGCCAGCGCATCCCTACCTTGAAAACAGTCGCCCCCGACCACTTAGCGTCGTGTTTGTTGCACGAGGAGGACGCCGATGCCCCCGCTTCTTGAGGCGCGCCATCTGCGCAAGGTTTTCCGCAGCGGCGGCCAGCGCTTCGGGCCCAGTATCGAGACGGTAGCTGTTGACGATTTTTCCCTATCGATTGACGCCGACCGGCCCTCCTTTACCACGATTGCCGGCGAGTCCGGTAGCGGCAAGACCACGATCGCCCGCATGTTGCTCGGGGTGCTCGATCCCAGTGCTGGTGAGGTGCGCTACCAAGGCCGCGATGTCCACGACCTGCAAAAGGAGGAGCGGCAGCAATTCCGCAAGGACGTACAGGCGATTTTTCAAGATCCCTTTGAGGTGTACAACCCTTTCTACAAGATCGATCACATCCTGACGACGCCAGTGCGGAAATTCGGGTTGGCCGCGTCCAAGGCCGATGCGTACGACAAGATACGCGAGGCTCTGCGCGCGGTCGGATTGCGGCCCGAGGAAACGTTGGGCCGCTATCCGCACCAGCTTTCGGGTGGGCAGCGCCAGCGCATCACCATTGCGCGCGCGCTGTTGCTCAAGCCCAAGTTGATCATCGCCGACGAGCCGGTGTCCATGGTCGATGCCTCGCTCCGCGCTACCATTCTCTCCACTCTGCACGCGCTGTATCGCGATTTCGGCATTTCCTTCATCTATATTACCCACGACCTGACGACCGCGTACCAAGTCAGCGAGAATATCGTCATCCTGTTCCACGGGGCCGTGGCCGAGGCTGGCCACACCGAGAAAGTGATCAAGGATCCACAGCATCCCTATACGCGCGAGCTGATTCACTCGATTCCCGTGCCCGAGCCGGGGCGCGAGTGGATCGACGAAGCGGTGGAAGAAAAGGAAGTGGTCGATATAGAGGATATAGAGGCCGAAGAGATGGCTACTGGCTGCCGCTATGTGCTGCGCTGTCCCCAAGCTATGGCGCAGTGTGCGGCTGCGCCGCCGTTTTACCGGCCAGAAGCCGAGCGGGCGGTGGCTTGTTTTCTGCACGCTGAGTCACCGGTGTTGGAAAGCGGCGATCTAAACGAAGTGTTTTCGGCCGCAGCCGACGCGCAAAAATAATTTTCCGGAGAAATGTCATGCAGGGCCTGTTGTTGTGCTTAGTGGGTGTACTATTATTGGTCGGCTGTGGCGACGGGGGGCACAAGAATGTGCCTCGGAGCCGCACCTTGGTCATGGATTGTTCCAGCTTGCAGGACTGTAGCGGACAGATCAAGGACTACAACTCGTTTAACCCGTTTTTGCTGACCGGCGTCTCCAAGACGGGTTGGAACTTCCAGTACGAGCCGCTGTACTTCTACAACGCCTACAATCCACACGCCGACAACATCATCCCTTGGATCGCCACTGGGCACGAGTACAACGAAGACTACACCGAGGTTACTATCCACATTCGCGAGGGGGTTGAGTGGAGCGATGGGCAGCCGTGGACGGCGCACGACTTGGTCTTTACGATCAACATGCTCAAGGACAACGCGCCGCATTTGTCTTTTTCCACCGACATGCAGACGTGGGTAAAGAGCGCTGTGGCGACCGACGATCACACGGCTAAAATCGCGCTGACCAAGCCCAATCCGCGCTTTGTCTTCAGCTACTTCACCAACAACTTTGACAATGGCGTCCCCATTGTACCCAAGCACATTTGGGAGGGCCAAGACCCGCAGACGTTCAGTAACTTCGACCAAGAAAAAGGCTGGCCCGTGGCCAGCGGCCCGTACGAGATATTCATTTCCGTGCCCGCACAGCGGGTGTGGGATTTGCGCCCGGGGTGGTGGGCGCAGAAGACGGGCTTTCGCCAGCCTCCGGCCGTGGAGCGCATCATCTATCTGACGCACATGGAGGAGACCAAGCGAGTGCAGAACTTGATCTCCAACGCCATGGACACTTGCCTCGACATCCGGCCGCCGAATATACAATCGATCCTCGACGCCAATCCCAAAGTCTCTACGTGGACCGGGCGCGAGTTGCCGCTCGGGTATCTCGACTGGTGGCCGGTGTGCTTGGGGTTCAACAATTTGGAGCCACCGTTTGACGCCCCGGAGATCCGCCGCGCCATTAACTACGCCATCGACCGCGATCAATTGGTGGCCATTGGCTGGCAGGGAGCGGGGACCAAATCGCACCTGCCGCTGCCGGACTTCCCGCCCATCCGCCAATACACCGACACGATTCAAGACTTGGTGGAAAAGTATGAGATCGGCGTCCACAACCCGGCCAAGGCTGCGGCGATTATGGAGCGCAAAGGGTGGAGCAAGGACGCCGAGGGCTTCTGGACCAAAGAGGGCGAGCGGCTCAAGATCGTCATCGACATTTTCGATATTTTTACGGACTTAGCGCCGGTCTTGGTGGCGCAGTTGGAGCGGGCGGGTTTCGACGCCGACTTCCGCATGACGCCCGATGCGTTTTCGCGGATGGCGCAGGGCGCGGCGCGGGCCTTCTTGATGGGCAATGGGGCGAGCGTGCGCGATCCGTACTTCACCTTGCGGCTTTACCACAGCCGCTTCGTCCGGCCCACTGGTACGCACTCCGAGCGGTTCTGGCGCTGGTCGAACCCAGAGTTTGACGCGCTGGTCGATCAGATGGGGCAGACTGCGCCCGACGACCCGGCGCTGCAAACGCTCTTTCGCGAGGCCATGGAAATCTGGCTGGCCGAACTACCGTCCATTCCCATCGTGCAGTGGTATCACCGCATCCCACACAACCAGACCTATTGGAAAAACTGGCCGTCGGCGGAAAACCCCTATATCAACAGCGCTTACTGGCACAACACTTGGCTTTTGGTGTTGCTCGGACTGGAGCCTACCCAGGGATAGGGCAGTAGGGCCACGAGGAGGAGAACCATGCGCTATCGGCGATTTGGGCGCACGGAATTGCAGGTGAGCGCAGTCAGCTTGGGCGGGGCCTACTTGGGGGGCAAGGAGGAGCCGGAGCGCGCCGAGGAAAACGCTTGGGCGATTGTGCGGCGTGCGTTGGATTTGGGTTGCAATTACATCGATACAGCACCGCTCTACGGGGCGAGCGAAGAACTGCTGGGCAAGGCACTAGCAGGGGAGCGCCGCCCCTTTTACTTGGCGACCAAGGTCGGGTTTAGGCCGGAAGGATTTGACTACCGGCGCGATTCGGTCTTGCAGAGCTTGGAGCGCAGTTTGGCATTGCTGGGCCTAACTAAGCTGACGGTGGCGCAGATCCACGAGGTGAACATGGCGGGCTGGGAACGGATCGTGGAAAAGGGCGGGACCTAAGTACACGACAGTAATGTAAGTTGTGGTACGGCCCTGCTTTAGGTTTTATTTGCAATCGCCCAAGATTGCATTTAAATCCTAAATACAGGAGCCGCACCGTGCTTATTCATATG
>JAJEEZ010000560.1:0-5531 GCA_022820705.1 Candidatus Latescibacterota bacterium
CTTGGGGTAGCAGTCTCGGCTATCCTGTGCCGGGGATCTGGAGGATGGACTGGCTGCGCAACGTCGGCATCGACAAGGTGCCAGAAACCCTCGACGAGATGTACACGGCGCTGTGGAAGTTTCGCCACGAGGACCCGGATGGCAATGGGATACAGGATACCTACGGCATGTGTCCCAATGCGCAGGCTTGGTTCAATGTCTTCGGCGCGGTCTTCGGGGCCTACGGGATCGTGCCACACGGCTGGATGCTGCGCGATGGCGAGGTTGTGTGGGGCGGGACTCGGCCCGAGGTTAAGGAGATCCTAGGGCTTTTGCGCAAGTGGTACGCCGACGGGCTGATCGATCCCGATTTTGCGATCGGTCAAATCAAGAGCAGTCCAATACCCTACCAGAAATTCGTCAGCGGCAAGACGGGATATCTCTTTAGCCAAGGCGGTTATAGTAGCTTTGACAAGTACAACAAGGCATCGTTGGTATCGGTCATTGCCGAGTTGCAGCCGGGTGCCGAGGTGGTGGTCGGGCCGTTTCCGGCTGGCCCGGAGGGCATCCGAGGAGGACGGGTGTGGAGCACGGCGG
The DNA here is from genome assembly GCA_022820705.1 of Candidatus Latescibacterota bacterium. GTDB lineage: Bacteria > Latescibacterota > UBA2968 > UBA8231 > UBA8231. The sequence continues at coordinate 577 of JAJEEZ010000560.1, forward strand.
CCCATGTTTTTGTCTTTGGCAAGCAGGTAGCGGCCGCGCCTGAGAAGGTCGTGCGGATGCTCAAAATTTTCGAGGCGCTCGCTGTTGAGGAAAAACTCTTTGTCGAGGTGCGGATGGGTCAGCGGGGCGTGCATTGGGAGTTCGACGCCGAGCGCGGCCTGTATCATCTGCCGCCCTACGACGACCGCAACGTCGCCAGCAAGCATCTGACTGTGTTGAGCGTCGATGGCCCGGGTGGCTTTTTCGCACCCTGCGGGGTCCGGCCCACCATTGCCGATAAGTACCTGCCAACGGCGATGCTGCAACACCGCGAGCGCTATCAGCGCACCGAGTGGGCGCAGGCCGGCCTGTTCGGCAAGCCGGATGTGGTGCCTTCGTCGATCAAGCACTTGCGCGATCTGCGCAATTTGCAGATGACGGTTTACGCCGAGATCATACGAGGCGAGCGCGATATCGACTATTTCGACGATTTCGTGGCCGAATGGACGGAACGGGGTGGAGCGGAGATGACCCAAGAGGCGCGGGAAATCTACAAGGTGCGCGAGGAGATTTACAGAAGGGTGGGGGTTGTGCAGTAAGGCCCTAACATACTGAGGGATCAAATGAGGTCATCCACCGTTACCTGCAATGCCTTGGCGAGAGCGGCCAACGTCTTGGCCGAGCCGGTGCGTTTGCCGGTTTCGATCTGGGAGAGATAGACTGTATTGATGCCGACGGCGGCGGCTAATGAGTTCTGGGTCAGACCCCGGTAGTTGCGATACACACTGATTGGATTTTGTCCGGCCAAAAGTTGATCGACCACCTCAATGGGAAAGGATTCGCCGTTGTCTGCCATGGCGCGGTCATAATGTTCTTCATCGCTCAATATCGCCTCCGCGTCTTCGCTTGTGAGGTGCTCATAATCGCGCCAAGGGATCACGACGAAGGCGGGCTGTCCGGTGTCGTCAAGAATAATCTGTGGCTTGTTCATGGGGTGCTCCTATCGCTTGTAGGTATAGCGATTAGCTTCATTGATGTAAAGCTATTTGTTTTATTGAAAATCTTACAGGCCTGAGAAAGGCATGACTTATAAAGGAGATGTTTTATGGCAACAGTTGACACTACAACGCATGGATTGACTGCGGAAGAACGCGAAAAGTATGCAAAAGATGGGTTCTTTATTCGTTCAGATGCCTTTGACACTTATAAGATTGATGCACTGCGCGATAGAATCGAAGATCTCGTAGAACTCGTTGAGACCTCTGATGTGTTGACAGAGAAAGAGAAGCAAGCAATTCTGAAACGCAATGCCGGAACTGATGCGACTTCTGGACCTGCATCGTTAAACGGTATAACGCGACTTCACAGGTTCAGTGCCTTGGTGCGATCACACATTCGCGACCCAAGGCGGTTGGATGCGGTCGCAGAGATCGTCGGGCGAGACCTGTTCTGTCCAAACGATCTGTATTTTTTTAAACCCCCGGGCACCGGGCGGCCTATTGCGTGGCATCAGGACTCGTGGTATTTCCGCAACATTTATATCAGTAGCGTAGGAGACGCCATAGACCAATCGACGATTGGAACTTGGCTGGCGCTGGATGATGCGGACGAAGAGAACGGATGCTTGTGGGTGATTCCCGGTAGCCATCGCTTGGGCGTGATAGATCACAGTCAGGTCGAGAGCGATGATTATTTGTTGCAAAAGAGAGTGACTGTGTCCGACGAGATGGAAGAACAGGCTATTCCAGTAGAAGTGCCAAAGGGCGCACTGGTGTTTTTCAACAATGCGCTATTGCACCGCAGCACACCCAACAGATCAGATCGGTTTCGGCGGGCTTATATCGTGCATTACATGAAAGCTACAATTCAGCATACCGGGAACAGACCAAGGATTCCCGAAGGCACGGAGCACTGGGGCACTCCCGAGATGTACATCTGCGGACGGCAATTGTCTGGGTGCGTACAAACAACGCTTGAGAAAGACAGCATGGACTGGGACAGAGCATTGGAACGGACATTGACAGAAGACGACATTCGGATTTCAGAGCCGTAGTAGCTGAGGTCGGGGTAGTCATAGAAGGCGTCTAAGAAACTAATATACTGAGAGGTCAAATAAGATCATCCACCGTCATCTGCAACGCCTTGGCGAGAGCGGCCAACGTCTTGGCTGAGCCGGTGCGTTTGCCGGTTTCGATCTGGGAGAGATAGACCGCATTGATGTTGGCGGCGGCGGCTAATGCGTTCTGGGTCAGACCCCGGTAGTTGCGATACACACTGATTGGATTTTGTCCGGCCAAAAGTTGATCGACCACCTCAATAGGGAAGGATTCGTCGTTGCTTGCCGTGGCGCGATCATAATGTTCTTCATCGCTCAATATCGCCTCCGCGTCCTCGCGTGTGAGACGCTCATAATCGCGCCAAGGGATTACGGCGAAGGCAGGTTGTCCGGTGTTGTCAAGAATAACTTGTGGCTTGTTCATGGAGTGCTCCTATCGCTTATAGGCCTGCCCGCGTGGGACGATTCGCAGCACGTCAATTACCCGAGCCGTATCTTCTCGCGTGAAAATGATCCGCCAGTCGCCAACGCGGAGGCGAAAACCGGGCCGTCCTGTCAAGCTAGCGACATCGACATCCCGCCGGTTGGGATGTTCGGCCAATTTGTCCAATTCGCGGCGAATGCGTTGGGCGTTCTGACGAGGCATATTTTGCAGGGCTTTGATCGCCTGCCTCTTGATTGTCAGTTCGTACGGCGCATTCTCCATAGTCAAAATATAGCGATTAGCTTTACTGGTATAAAGCCATTTGTTTTAGCAGAAATCTCACAGCTCCGAGAAGGTGCGGCTTATGAATGTACTGCACATCTTATCCGATCAGCACCAAGCGGCCTGTATGGGCTGCGAAGGCCACGCGCAGGCGCTGACGCCCAACATGGATCGGCTAGCCAGCGAGGGGATGCGCTTCTCAGCGGCATATACCCAGAATCCGATCTGCACGCCTAGCCGCATGAGCATGTACACGGGACAGTACTGCCACAACCACGGTTTCTTCGGTTTGGGCGGGCCGCGGCCGGAGGGGATGCAGAGTTTCCTCGGCCATTTTAAGCAGCACGGGTACAAGACGGCGGTGATCGGCAAGACGCATGTGCCCAATCAGCCGCGCGATTGGCTGTTGGACCACGTTGATTACTGGATGTCTGGTACCTCGACGCCGGTGCCGGGTGCGGGTGGTTTGTCGCCGTATCAAACGTTTTTGGCCGGTGCCGGTCTGTTGGAGCAAAACGACAATTTTCGCATCACTGGCTACCCGGCCCTCCACCCCGTTGACCTGCCTCAGAACCAGTTCCGCGCTCGGCCATCGGAACTGCCATTGGAGTACAATGTTGAGAACTGGTGTGTGGGTCGGGCGATTGAATTTATGGAGGGGTCTGAGGGAGATCCCTTCTGTATGCAGGTGTCGCTGCCGCGACCGCACGCGCCCTATACGCCGGATCAGAAGTTTTGGGATATGTATGCAGACGACATTGCGTTGCCAGAAACTTATTACCAAGATCCGTCGGGACGACCGCCGCATTTTCGCGATATGCACGCGCGGTTTCAGCGGGCTTGGGAGGGGGAGGAATGGTCGCCGGAGGAAGGGGCGCGCAATATCTGGCGCGGCTATTTGGGCTGCGTGACGCAGGTTGACTACTGTATTGGCCGTCTTTTGGACTATCTCGACGAACGCGGCTTGGCTGAAGATACGATCGTCGTCTATAATTCCGACCACGGCGCGTATAGTACTGCTTTTGGCATTCAGGAAAAGGCCCCTGGGATCTGCTCGGAGGCGGTGTGTCGGGTGCCGATGCTCTGGCGGGTGCCGGGCGTTGCGGTCGAGGGGAGGGTTTGCGACGCGTTGGTGGAAAATGTCGATTTGGCCCCGACGTTTATGAATCTCTGCGGGTTGTCGGCGATGGAGGGCATGGACGGAGCGGATATCAGTGAGCTTTTGCGAGGTGGAACCGATCCGGTGCATGAGGTGGCGGTCACTGAGCATCGGCACAGCAAGGCGTTGCGCTGGGGCAAGTGGCGTTATGTACACTATCAGCCGGAGGATTTTGGGGGCGACTGCGGCGAGCTTTACGATCTGGAGGCCGATCCGCACGAGGCTCGCAATTTATACGGCGAGCAGGCGTACCAAGAGATCGTCGAGCAGTGCGAAAAACTACTGTGCCACTGGCTGATCTCGACGCGGCAGTATCGCACGGCATTTTTAGTGGGGGCATGGAACGAGACTAATTACGTCTAAAAAGTGCTCGTTTGCCTTGACTTAGGAAGTAACAAATGCACTTGAATCCGCCAAAACATATCGTCGCTGCCGGAATGCTCGTGGAACGGGGAGATGAGGTACTGCTGGTTAAAACAGGAAGAAGGGGATGGGAATTTCCAGGAGGCCAAATTGAAGAAGGCGAGTCCGTCCTCGATGGGGTCATCCGCGAAGTCAGGGAAGAGGCCAACGTCGTGGCTTCGGCTGATCAACTTGTCGGCGTGTATAGCAACCTCAGTAATCATCGAGTGATATTCGATTTTCTTGGTTCTTGGTTGTCTGGGGACGCTCGAATAGGAGAAGAGACGCTCGATGTTGCATGGGTGCAAAAGGCAGAGGCCGGTGAGATGATAGAGCATCCTATTTACAGCCAGAGACTGAAGCAGCTTTTGTCATTTGATGGACGGGTTTTGTTTCAGTCGTACACGACATTCCCTTTCGCGATACATGCTCAGAAGTTTGTCTAATCGAGGAGAAGATATGTACGAGCAATTAGAAATACACTACGAGGGGCAGACGGAATTCGTCGCCACAGACCAGCAGGTCAAGCCGTTGCGGCTGTTCGTTACTTGTCCGGCGGGCTTGGAAGCTGGTGCCGACGTGCGGGTTTCGATCAGCACGTTCAATTCCTATTCCCGCAAGTGGACGCTTGCAGATCCTTTTGTCGAAGGCGG
>JAJEEZ010000137.1:0-11239 GCA_022820705.1 Candidatus Latescibacterota bacterium
GGCCTCGGCCTCGGCCATATCCGCTGGGTGCAAGTGCCCATCTTCATAACACCAGAGTGACGGTATTAATCCGTATGCACCGATCCATAGTACTCCATCTTGGTCGTGCAGCATAGCTCGGCCTTCATAGAGCGACATATCGGTGAGGCAGGTGATTTGGTCCTCTTCTATCCAGCCGAAGCGGCCATCGAACGTGCCGACCCAGATGCGCCCTTGCTCATCTTCGCATAGCCCGACGATTTCTTCGGGATGGGTCTCTTCGGACACGGAGATCGCTTGTAGCGTTTGGCCCTCACACTTATACACCTTGCCTGCGTTCCCGCCACTCCAGACCTGGCCTTGGCCATCTATTACCATCGCCGAGACAATTTCCCCTGTCTTGACCGGGCGGATTTGGCCCTCTTCCATATAGGCCATGCCTCCCATCGTCCCAATCCACACCCGTCCGTCGTGATCTTCGCCCAAGCAGCGAATCTCGCGGTCGGGTAGGCCGTCGGTTTCGATGTAGCGCCGGATGCTGGCCGGATCGCAAAAAATTACCCCACCTCCCCAGAGTCCTATCCAGATATTGCCCTCGCGGTCCTCGTACGTCAGACGTGTATCCGAAAAGTCTATGTCCGGCAGGGAGGCGGAAAAAGAGTGCCACTCCTGCCCATTGTAGCAAAGTACGCCCCGGCGAGCTAGCCAGAGCCAGCCTCGCTCGTCGCTGCGGATGTGCCGCGTCCCCTGCTGCACGGCCCCCTCAGTCTCATTGCCCACATCGATAAATGCAAGCTGTTCGTCTCGCGGATCGTAACGGCCAATCAAGGCTTCAGTACCCGTGTACTGGAAGGCGATCCATAAATAGCCGGAGGGGTCTTGGGCGAGTTTCCAAGAGTATTGGACCTTCCGATCTCCAGTATCCATGCGCCGCCCATCCAAACTGAGGACACCTCGGCCCCATGTCGCCAACCAAGTGGTGCCACCCGCGTCGGTGGCCATATCGTACACTCGCCCTAGTGGTTGGTCGTCAATGTGGGTTATGGACTTTATGCAGCGGCCTTGAGCAACCCACCCCACACCCTTACTGGTCAGTGCTATAATCGAGCCATCCGGCTGTGGTTGCAGGCCAAAAATTTCGTTGGAAGGCAGGCCGTGCTCCGTAGTGTACACCTGAAAATCGCGCCCGTCATAGACGGCAAGCCCCCCGCCGAACGTGCCGAACAGCATCCGTCCATCCGCGTCCTCGGCAATGGTCATAACCGAGAGATTGGGCAGGCCGTCTTTAATGCCCAAGGTCTCGAAACGGGCGCTGTCGAACCGGCTGACGCCCCCATCGACAGTGGATATCCACAACAACCCACGGCTATCTTGGTAGATGTCTTCCACGTGCATCCCGGCCAGCCCATCAAAGATGGTGTACTGGCTGCTCAACACGTGCTCAAAGGATATGTCGCTCATATTCGTCCTTCCGACGATTGGGAGGTCCCGGCTTTTAACACATGACCCATCCTAAAATACAACCGCCGACAAAAAATCCTTTAGGAGCACCCTAAAGGATTGAAAATTATGATCGGCTTCTATAGCTAAGCGATTGCCCTCTCCTTGCAGGGAGGGGCGGCAGGCGTAGATCAATTCTCAGGCGGCAATTCTACCAAGCGAGCGCCCCCTGCAATGCAACCTCCTGCTCGCCAGCGACGATTTCCCCGAGCCGATAGGCCCGACAGTCTTGAGCCGCTAAGTGAGCCAGCACCTGTTCCACGGCCTCGGGCGCAACCACCAGCACCATGCCCACGCCCATATTAAACGTGCGCAGCATATCCTCTACCTCTAAGTCGCCTTCTGCTCGCAAGGTGTGGAAGACCGGCGGAATCTGTATGGCTTCTAAGTCGAGTTGCGCGTTGAGGCCCGGCGGCAAGATGCGGCTGAGGTTGTCGCGGAGGCCGCCGCCGGTGATGTGGGCCATGCCGTGGAGGCCGGGGTCGGTGAAAAGGCCGCGCACGGCCTGCAAGTAGCAGGTATGGGGCTTGAGCACCGCTTCGAGGAAGGATTCGCCAGCTACGTTTACGTCGCGTAGATGCGGTTTCCGGTCTAAAAGGGCGCGAACCAGCGTGTAGCCGTTGGTGTGCAAGCCGTTGGAAGCGAGCGCCACAACCTGATCGCCGGCCTCAATAGCCTGGCCGTCGATGATGTTGTCCTTATCGACGACGCCGATGACGCTAGCGGTCAACACGTAGAGGCCATCGGGGACCACACCGGGCTGTACCGAAGTCTCGCCGCCGGTCAGGGTGCAGCCCTGTTGGCGGCAGGCATCGGCCAAGGCTTCGACAAGGTCGTTGACGATGGCTCCATCCATCGTGCCGCATACGATGACGTCCTGGATCGAAATCGGCTCGGCACCCATGACGATGATGTCGTCAATGAGGTGGTTGACCATGTCGTAGCACACTCCGCGATGGCGGCCGTGGGCAAAGGCCAACTTTTGCTTGGACCCAGGCTCCTCGCTCTTGTGGACCAGCACCGGGTGGGCGTAGCCGGGGAAGCGAGCGTCGAGCAGGGTGGCGAACGCGCCAATCCGGTTGAGCACGCGCGGGTCCGCGGTTTCCATGCTCGCGGCCATGGCGCGCTTGGCCGCATCGGTCTGGTCTATATCGACGCCCGTGCTGGCATAGGAGAGGCGTTGGCTCATGAAGTTCCTTTCTGTTCCATCAGTTCGGGGATCAACTCGACGCCCAACCCCGGCCCGGACGGAGCGTGCAGACAGCCCTGCTGATAGGTCAAGCGCGGCGCGACGACATCGCTCGCCAACAGACCCGGACCGACCAAATCCGAGGGAGCACAGACGGCTTTAGTGGCCACGCCTAGGTGAACGGCCGCGGCCGTGCCAATGCCGAGCTCGACCGTGCTGCCGAGCAAGACGGGTACGCCAGCGGCCGCGGCGAGTTGGCTCAGCCGCTGGGCGCGGTGCAGGCTGCCGGCCTGGACGGGCGCGACGTTGAAGGCATCCACGGCCCGGTGGTGCAAGAGAGCAAGGGCAAACGAGTCGTCAAAGTCGGCGACGTGTTCGATGAGGGCCGCGGGCACGGCCGCTCGCACCCGCGCCAAGGCCACGGCTGCGGCGTCTGGATCGGCATTGACCTGTTCGGGATGGTCCTTGGCCACTTTGCGCGCGACGCATTGGATCGGCGTCTCAACCGCATCTACGCCTAGCGCAGCCAACTCGCGGATCCGCTCGATGGCCTCTTCTTCTTCCCACGCGCCCGAAGCATCGGCCTTAAGGTACGCATCCGGGCCGACGATCCGGCGGCAGACGCGGACGCGCTCGCAGTCGAGCTCAAAGTCGGCCCCCACCTTGAGCTTGAAGGCCGTAAAGCCCACATCGACCTTTTCCTGAATTTCCTCTGCCAACTCGTCCGCGCTGCGGATGTACGCGACCCAAGAAATAGGTAGCGCGTCCCGGTACTGGCCGCCTAAAAGCGCGTGAGCCGGGGCATCGTAATACTTACCCGCGAGGTCAATCAGGACCATCTCCACGGCTGCACTGACGAGCCGGCGGAATTCCGGGTGATAGCTGGTGGGCAGCGCCTCGGCGACGCGCTCCCAAGCGACGAGGCGTTTACACGGGTCGGCACCGGCCAGCAGAGGCGTCAAAGTCTCGCACAAGGTCTCTGGCGACGGCGCTTGCCACGCATCCTCTAGATCCGAGATTTCGCCGAAGCCGCGCAGGCCGGTATTGGTCTCGAGTTCTAGGATGTAGTAGCGCGAGGCATTCTTGCTGTGGCCGCCCGTGGGAGCTACGCGAGTGTGGTACACGCGGGGGATGGCGACCGAGTAAACGCGGATATGGCAAATGTGCATAAGGCTATCCAGGGAAGGGTGACTGGCCGGATTGTACGGCTGGCCCTCGGTGCAGTCAACCGTATATTATTCGACATTTTAACAGGAATGCCCGATGACGGCCACGGAAGAGATCCTCGTGCTGAGCGCAACGGCCTTTGAGCAACTTGCCCTAAGAGAGGCCGTGGCCGAGCGCGTACAGCGCAACATCGCCGAACGCGAATGGGTGAGCGGGAAAATTGGCACACAGCCGGTGACCTTGGTGGCGACCGGAATCGGCGCAGTGAACACAGCGCACGCGCTCACCTGCTACTTGCAGGCGCAGCGGCCGCGGCGAGTCGTACAGATCGGCGTGGGCGGGGCGTATCCAGAGAGCGGGGCAAGCGTCGGAGACTTAGCCTTGGCTAGCGAGGAAAACTACGGAGATTTGGGGGTGCGGACGCCGGACGGCTGGCAGGGTGGAGAGCTGATTGGCATTCCAGTGCTGGAGAAAGGGCGTTCTTATTACAATTGCTTTCCCATCGACGAGCAGTGGGTGCAGCGGGCGGCGGCGGCTTTGCCCGAAGCCCACATCGGCCCCTTCGTCACCGTGCAGGAATGCTCAGGCACCGACGAATTGGGGCTGGAAAGAGGGCGACGCTTTGGGGCCTTGTGCGAAAACATGGAGGGCGCGGCCGCCGCGCACTTATGCGCCCTGTACGAAGTGCCTTTTGCCGAGTTGCGCGCCATGAGTAACATCGTCGAGCAGCGCGCGCGGGAGCAATGGGATTTGCCAGGAGCCGCCGCTAGGGCGCAGACAGCGGTTCAGCAACTCTTGGAGGAGGGGCTATGCGCGTGACCTTGGGCTATTCGCCCTGTCCCAACGATACGTTTGTCTTTTGCGGCTTGGTCCACGGGCATATCGCCGGCGCGCCCGAATGCGAGGAAGTGCTGGCGGACATCGAGACGCTCAATGAGATGGCGCTGAAAGGGCAACTCGACGCGACCAAAATATCCTTCCACGCGCTGGCTCACTTGAGGGAAGAGTACTGTCTCCTGCACTCGGGCGGTGCCTTGGGGAGGGGATGCGGGCCGCTACTGGTAGCGCGAGAGCAGCTAGCGCTAGAAGACCTCAAACACAAGCGGATCGCCATTCCCGGACGGCTGACCACCGCAGCTCTCTTGCTGCGGCTCTTTGACCCCAGCATTGAGCAGCTAGCAGTCATGCCTTTCGACCAGATCGTGGATGCGACCGCGCAAGGCGTAGTCGATGCGGGCGTCATCATCCACGAGAGCCGCTTCACCTATGCCCAACACGGGCTAGCAGCGATCATCGACCTAGGCCAGTGGTGGGAGGAAAGCACCGGGCACCCGATCCCCCTCGGCGGCATCCTCGCGCGGCGCAGCCTCGGAGCCGAACTCATCAGCCAGCTCGACCGCGCGCTCGTGCAGAGCGTGGAGTACGCCTATGCCCACCCAGACGCGGTGCGGGGCTATATCCGCCAACACGCCCAAGAAATGGACGACAGCGTCATGCAGGCGCACATCGACCTGTACGTCAACCAGCACACCTTCGACTACGGAGCGGACGGTGAGGCCGCTATATTCGACCTAATCGAGCGGGCCGAGCGGGCCGGCATCGCACCGAAGTCCGATGCGCCGCTCTTTATCTCTTAAAACGATCACCAGGGAGTAATACGCGTGAAACTAGTGCAATTTATCGAGCCGGGCGACGGCATGCGCTTGGGTCTCGTCATCGGCGACGAGGTCTTAGATCTGACGGACGCAGACCAAGGGCTGCGCACCGTACATCAACTCTACTACGACGGTGGCGGCGACGAGATTGGGCTGGTGGCCGCCGCTCAAAACCTGCAAAAACAGGCGGCGCGCCGCCTGTCGCTAGACGCGCTGTTGGCCAACCGCAGCACCCACGACCCGTACCTCACCAAGCCAGTCAGCGGCCCACCCGGCCATCCCCACGCCCTACGCGTGTGGCTAGCCGGCGTCACCCACGAAGTCAGCGCCAAGTTGCGCGAGATCGAAGCACAGCAGGCCACTGGCGAGGCCATCAACGTGTACGACCAAAAATACCGCGAAGTGTCCGGCGGCGGGCGACCCGAGCTGTTCGCCAAGGGCGAGCCGGACGCCGTCGTCGGGCACGGCCAGCCCATCACCCGACCCGGCGACACCCAGCGCTTAGTGCCCGAGACTGAGCTAGTATCAGTCTATGGCCTGACGCGCCAAGGCCGCTTGGAGCGGCTGGGCTACACCGGCGGCAACGACGCCACCGACAACGGTATTGAGGCCGCCAATCCCCTCAACTTGCCCCAAGCCAAAAACTGGGCCGGTGGCTGCGCTTCCCTAGGCCCAGTGTTGATTACAGCCGACGAGTACGACGACTCCGAAGTCGAGGTCTCGTGCCGCATCTTGCGCGATGGACAATCCATCGCCTACAAAAAGGGCCCAACCGGCCAGAACAACCTGAATATGCCCGGACGGCTCCTGCACTTAGAGCGCCACCTTTTCAGTCGGTTGCCTCTAGAGCCACGCACCCTGATGGCGTTTTATTGGGGAACGCCCATCGTCTTTGCCGAGGCGGATTTGGCGACGGGGCTTTTGGACGGAGACGTGATGCAATTGACCTTTTCCGGCGGAATCGGGGTTTTGGAAAATCCCGTGGTACCCCTCGAAGAGCCAGCTCAGCTACAGGGGTTAGGAGGATAGCGGCGGCAAGTACTGGTCGAGCGCCCCTCGCCTCGGATCGAAAGTCGTAGTGTGATTCCACGAGGCGTCGTGCTTGTACATCACGTCCCGGATTAGGCGACGGCGGTAGAGGCTGTCGAGATTATCGGCAGCCATTTTATCGGGGTCGAAGCGGTCGAGGATCAGTCCGCGCAGGCGCGTTTCAGTTGCGGCGTGCTCCGCTGCGCCAGCGAGGTTATTCCACTCGCCGGGATCGCTCTCCAAGTCAAAAAGCTGCGGCTGGTGGCCGTGGATGTAATTGTATTTGAACCGGCCCTCGCGGACCATAATGCAAGGCGCGCCCACCGCTTCGTGGGCTTGGGCGAAGATGTGGCGGTCGGTTTGCTGCCCTTCGATGATTGGCAGCAGGCTAATGCCATCGTGGGGCAAGCTCGCCTCGGCACCGGCTAACTCGCAAAACGTCGGCAGCAGGTCGAGAAGCGAGGTCGGCGTCTCGACAGTGGTGCCGGCCTGCCACTGGTCGGGAAAGCGGACGATGAGGGGGACGCGGCACGACCACTCGTAGAAACAGCGCTTCTGCACCATCTCCTTTTCGCACAGCATATCTCCGTGGTCGGAAGTAAAGACCACGACCGTATTGTCGAGCTGGCCCGTTTCCTCCAGCGTTGCCAGCAGACCGCCGACCTTGTCGTCGAGGTATGTCACCAAGCCGTAGTACGCACGGCGCAGGCGGCGCAGACTCTCGGGGTCGCGCAAGTCGAAGCGGCGGGTGCCGTGGTAGGCGTTGAGCCAGCGATCCATCGCCGAGTAGGTCTCATCGAGATTGGCCGGGAATTCAGGGATGGCGATCTCGGCGTCTGCGTAGCGGTCCCAATACGCCTGCGGCGGATGGAATGGCTCGTGCGGGTGGTGGAAGGAGGCGCAGAGCAAGAAGGGAGTGTCGCCGCTTTGGGCGCGCAGGTATTCGACGGCGCGGAAGTGCGTCTCTTCGTCGTAGCTAAGGGCGTTGTGCCAGAAGTTGACGCGCACGGCTTGGCCAGTGTAGCCACCGGCGTTATACGTGGGACGGTTGCCCATGACTTCTTCGTAATCCTCCCCCTTCGTCTCCTTGATGCGAATCCACTCTTCCTTGACCCACGAAAAATCGGGCGGGTAGATGTCAGTCGTCAGCCGACGGTGGAAGCCGTGTATCTGATCGGGGCCGACGAAGTGCATCTTGCCCGAAAGCACGGTGTCGTAACCCGCGTTGCTGAGGTAGTGGGCGTACGACGGGACATCTGCGGCCAAGAGCGCGCCGTTGTCCCAAGCGCCGATTTCCGAGGCATGGCGTCCGCTGGTGATGCAGGCGCGACCCGGAGCGCACAAGGGGAACGGAGTATAGGCCGAGTCAAAACGGACGCCCTCGGCAGCGAGGCGATTCAAGTGCGGCGTCTGGACGACTGGATGGCCATAAGCACCGGTCAGAGCGGCGATGAGCTGATCGGACATTATGAAGAGGATATTGGGACGGTCGGACATGGTTTAGCTCCATATATAGAAAGGGCGAAAAATTATTGTGCTCTGCCTTGGTAGTTTCCGCGTTCTTGCCAGAACTCCTTCAGTTTTTTGCTAATCTTGCTGTCGGGAATGTTAGCGAATATCTCGTCATACGTAGGCCAACGAAGGGTAAGCCTCCCTACCCGATCCGCTACATTACCAATTGCATGTTCTCTTTTCTCTTCTAGAACACACGCTTCAAAGTCTTTCACAAGATGGCCCCGATTGGCCTCATATTCCTCGAATTTGTACTGATATAGCCGGGATTTTGCATTTGTATTCTTGAAGGCTTTAGGGGTGACGAGAGCGACATAAACGCAATCGGAATGTCTGTCCCCGTCATTGAAATAGAGGGCGTTTTCTATTACGCGAGCTAGTTGGTTGCGGTGAATATCATGTGTTGTGCTGGTAGATATGTCCGAGTACCACTTCATCTCGCAAAAGCATATCCAAGAAGGAGATTGAGATCCTAGCTTTATTCCACCAGTCGTTTCATCCCTACACTTGATTGTGCCGAGGGCTAAATCGAGATTGGTGTTGCCCTCGCGCTTTCTTGGAGGAAATGGCAAGACTTCCATCCATATCTTTGCACAGTCTGGTTGGGACAGATCTGAGCCAGTGAGTATTTTGGTGAGTTTCTTTACGCCTTCGGCACCGGCTATCGCATAACCACATGCAGCAAGAAAGGTCCAAAGTTGTTCGTCTTCACAGACCTGTTCCTCTTCACATTTTGCAATGCGCTCTGGCAACCTGCACCAACGCCCGCAACTTAGATGGAGACGCTTGGTTATTTCAGCACGGTGTTTTTTGATCAAACATGCAAGAGACGGCATAAGTCTGTTTCCCGCACTTGTGATAGCTAGCCCAATTCAGCTAATCCATTTCCTAGGCAATCCCCCGCACATAAGCCACCGAGCGTTCAAACTGCTCTAGCTCATAAGCAACCCGCACGTCCGCACTCTCCCCGCGCTCGTGCGGCGTCTGCCAATCGTCAGGGTCGCCAGCCGCCTGATGCAGGGTGCGGATGGCATTTATCGTCTCATAGATAGGTCGCTCGGGAAAAGTCGCCCACCAGTCCTCTTCCAAAAGGCGAATGTGGCGGGCGGCGCTCGCGCCGAGTTCAATGCAGCCCTGAACCTGCGGCACCTCGCGGTCGAATAGCGCAATAATCTCCGGCCAATCGACGACCCCGTCGCCGATGGCGCAGCGCTTGAGGCGGTAGCCCGAAGGTGTAGGGTGGACCGTGTAGTCCTTGATGTGGACGTGCTTGAGGATCGGCAAAATCCGCTCGGCAAACGCTAAGGGATGCTCGCCAACGGCAAAGGCATTGCCTACGTCCATAGTGACGCCTAGTTGCAGGCTGCCAACCTTTTCGCACAGCGACAGCAATTCCCACGAACTCAAATCCTGGTGGTTTTCAATGCCCACCGGAATGCCGTATTCCTCGGCGAGCGGCATAACTTCCTTGAAGGGCTGCACCAAGGCTTCAATGTAATCTCGCATCCCCTCGGCACCAGACTCAGTGCGGTTGCCTTCGAGGAGGCGACTGACGGTCGTGCGCACGGCGCGGGCACCAGTTTGGTGCGCCGTCTCAATGGCTTGGCGCAGCGGCGCAATGTCTTCGGCGTAGTTGTCGCCGCCCGTGTCCAAGAACAGATCGAGACCGGCGCGAGCCTCGGCAAAAACTGCCCGCTCCTCCGACGAGCAGTCGCCCAGCCATTGGGACGCAAATTCGACGCTGTGGAGGCCGTTGTCGCGGGCTAGGCGCGTCAGGCCCTCGGGGGTGTGGGGGTCAATCGCGCGGTCAGCTTCTTTGTGAGCGCCGGTGAAGCTCCAAGCGCAGAGTCCGATATTCATTATAGTCGTCCTAAACGAAGTTCATAGCAGCGGGGATTGAGGTAACGGAAATCCAGCAGATATTAAGCGGATTGAACGTATTCCCAAGGATTCACTATTTCAACACCTAGCGGAGTAAAATCATCGACGTTGCGGGTAACTATCGCCATCCCGTGAACTAATGCCGTAGCCGCAATAAGCGCATCGCGATCGGGACGCGGGTCGGGAACGTGCAGTTTGGCGCACCGTTGGACTACCGCAGTATCGACTGGCAAAATGCGGTCCGAGAATGCCGACATGACATGCTTATTGAGCCAAGAACGGAGTACGGTTCCCTGTTTTGGGTCTCGACGCTCAATCAATAGGGTACCCATTTCGAGTTCCAAAATCGTGATAACCGACAAAAAGAGGCACACTGCGGAAACGCTGTTTGCCCACGCCAAGACCTTTTGATCGACTTTGCGGGACCTCGCTTTTCTCAGTTCCGCAATGACGTTCGTGTCGAGTAGGTACATCAATCAGGATAAATCCGCTGTTCTATACATTGCACAATGCAAACGCGGCGGCTCAAAATCTATGTCAGCGGCTTCTGGCATGGCCAGCAATTCGACGATGCTTTCTTCCTTGCCAGTGATCTTGAGATAGTCTTCAATGGTTAATAAGACGTGTGCCGCACGGCCGCGATCGGTAATGAGAACCGGCCCGGTTGCGGCGGCCCGTTTGGCTTTGCCCACATCTCGATTGAACTCTCTACTCGTAATGCTTGTAATTCTCATCGCCAAACCTCCATTTCTCTATTTGTAGGAACATTACTACAAATCTAATCTAGCGTCAATCTGGCCGCTCGTTTTGCTTCCTCGAAATGGAGGACTGCGCTTTCGAACTTTGGAGCCGTGCGAGAAGCGCGGTCTGCAAAACGCAACGGTCGATTCGCGTTTAAGGATAATGGTGGGCCAAGGCGTACCGAATTGCGAACTTTTCGTTGGGAGGTTCGAATCTAGGCAGGCGGACCACATCTCCAAGATGTCGAAGCCGTAGAAACCGGACGCTGCGGGCCCTTCATTGGCGCAAGCGTCTCAGCGCGCGGAGTGCGCGGAGCGTGATCCATCGGTTCGGTTCTCCGGGAGCACCGGCGATCTCCTCGTAGAGGGTGTCCTTGTGCTGCACGTCTAGGCGCCAGCGTCCATCGGGAAGCTGACGGCTTTCAACTGTCTCGATGGCTTCTGCCAGGCGCGTATCGTCCTTAAAGCCTGCAGTCACCGCGTATTCAAGGCCCCGCAGGACATCGTAGTGCCACAACGGAGGAAAGGCGAGGCGCCTCCAACCTTCGTCGATGACACCACCCGTGGAGAGCCGCCGGAGGAGGTGC
>JAJEEZ010000454.1:0-33129 GCA_022820705.1 Candidatus Latescibacterota bacterium
CTTTGTGGCCGCCGACGGCACCGAGCGAATCATCCTCAATTACGACTTTACGGACCCGGCGTATGTGGGGCCAGATCTAACCTCTATAGTCGAAGTGGAGTTCGACTATGTGCTAGCCAATGACTTCAAGGTCGAAATGTGGTCTAATCTGCAGACGGGCACGCGCCCGGTGCCGCCGCCGCCGCTGACCAACCAAGTCATTGAAGAAGCCGAGCCGGTGCTCATCGACATAAGGCGGGCCGCTGGCAATATAAAGGATATATCCAACGCTCAGCGGGTTCTTTTCAACTACGGCTTGCCCTCGGCCAACATGGTCGCCGGATTCACTATCGAAGGCAAGAACGTGTGGGGCTTTGATTTCTACGGCGAGTGGAACAACAACCTGCGCTATTTCCAGTACCCGAATGCCGCCCTGTTTAACGCCAACGAAGGGCACGAGATCGCTACGGAGAGCGGTCAGGCCACCATCTTCAATCTGTCCAAAGAGACCTACCCGTTTTTTACGTATGGCGAAGCCTATTCGGTGGATGCCGACTATTCGACCTCGGCCTTTGTCTCCCTGCCCCAAGGGGACGTGTACTATGACGATCCCATCCGCTCGGTTTACGAATTTGTCGCCGACAACGACGACCAAGACCGTCGGCCCGACTGGGCCCGGGTAGGCTCGCAGGCCAATGACCGGGAGGTGTTTCCCGGCTGGGACGAGAACCTCGACTTCATTTCGGACTTCAACCAGAACGACAACCGCTCGGTACCCAACTCCATTCCCGACTACGAAGAGCCGTTTTTGCGCTATCACGTCGATCGGCCCGAACTGCTCTTTGGCATTGACCTCAACAACAACGGCTGGATCGACCGCTTTGAGGACGACGAGTTGGCCGACTATCCCTACAAGCCCGACCGGCGCGGATACAATGTCTTTTTCGGCGTTCATCTCTTACCCGAGGCGCGCTTGCTGGTAGGGCGGCTCGACGAGCGCATGCTCTCGGACGATCGGGACAACCAAACCTCGTATGCCATGTTCACTCTCGACAAGGACTACCCTGGTTTGGGACGGGTGCGGGTCTTTGATATGCTCAAGCGGGTCGCGGACACCATTCCCGATGACCGGCGGGCACCGCTACCCTTCCTCGACGCGCCCACGCCGCCGCTGGTGGCGGATATGCTGTTCTTTCCCGATACCTATATCAACACCGCGTGGCTGGGGGTGGATTACACCGCCATTGCCAATTTCGAGATAGTCAACAAACTCAAATACGAGCGCTACAGCCAAGCCCAAGAGGAGGCTCGCGACATCGATGGCCGGATATTGGCTGGTTCGCCCTCCTTCTTGGGCCTGATCAACAAATTCGAGTACAAGCTGCACCTAGGCCGCTTCCTCCTACAACCTAGGCTCAAAAGTGAGTACTTCCGTCAAGACGCCTTTGTGCAGACGGAAGAAGACCTAAAGCAATGGACTGGGATTGCCTCGCTTTTGGCCCAAGTGCCCCTACTCAACAGCAGCGTAATTGACTTCGGGGTGGAGTTGGCCCAGTTCAACGAACTGGTACAGCAGGAAGAGGATATGGTTGAGCAGGGCATCGCCGAAGAGACCGGCGATCTGCGCTCTGCGGTTTTTGCGGTGCAGTTAACCAACAACTCAAACTATTTGGGCTACAAGCTGACGATGCAACTCGGCCTGCGTATCGGCCGCACCTTCACCGAATTGGTACAGGAGGTAGAGCCCCGGGTCTTTGGCAAGCTCACCAAAGGCCGGACCGAGACCACTAGCTTCATCACCATTTACGCCGGACTGTAAGGATGAGGGCGCGTTACATTATATTGGCTGTCCTAGCCGGGTTGGGTCTGTGGGGAGGAGCCGCTGCCCAAGTCGACTATGGGGGCCGTCTGGGAGATCGGGTGGGAAACCGCGTCATTTACCACGTGCCCGGCGTGACTACGTATATGGAGGCGCTGGACCCGACTGTGCAGCGCTGGTACATACCGGCCCCCCTGTTTGGCGAATTTGGCCGCAATCAGTGGGAGTACACCAACTACGCCCGCCAAGCCCACAGGCGTTATATCAACCCCTCGTCAGAGGGGGAACTCTTCTACGATCCCTTCGGACGCCTCATTACGCGAGGCTGGCTGGTGTACGACTGGCGCCAGACAAAACCACTGATCGCCGAGAGTTCTTCCATCAGGAAAGGTGGCCAGTACAACAACTGGTTTAGCCGCTTGGTCATATCCGGGGACTCCAAGGGCCAGTACCGCTATTCTGTGATGGTCGGAGACGAGATATGGACTACCCTAACGCCGATGACTTTCCGCAAGGCGGGGTTTAACGGGGTAGTAGCTGACTTCGCCGCAGACCGCTTTCGCGCCACAGGGCTTTTTTCGCGGATTTCGTTCCCGCTCCTTTCGGGGGGCACCGCGCGCTTCCAGTACGCTACCAACCTCACTGCGGGTCGAGTTGAAGCCGACTTGACTGATTCTTTTACGTTGGGGATGAATTTCGTCAACAGCCACAACAACACCGGCAGCAACGAGAGCTTCCAAGGGAATGTGTTCAAGGGTGCCCTGACGGCGGGACAACTGGCTCAGCGGGTTGATCTGCTCTTGGTGCGGCTGTCGGACGACTCGCCAGAAGATGGCGAGGGCGGTGCCGTCTTGGTTAGCGAGGAGATCGAGATCCGCACTACCCTAAGCCGTCAGGAGATGATTCAAGATCAGCTAGTCCACGTGGAGCGGGATACCGTCATCCTCAGCAGCAGTATCGGCTTTAGACCGACCATTGAGGGAGGGAAGATAGACCGGGGGTTTCTAACGGCCGATGGTGCGGACCAGATCATTTTGCAATATCACTTGGCTCCTAGGGAGACGGCGGGGGAAGAGGGAACCTTGCGTGCGCTCTTCCAGCAACACCTAGATCTCACCCTATCTGAAGCTGAAGCCGCGATTAGCGCCATTCGAGACGTGCGCTTTCGCCTCGTGCTAGCCAACGATTACCGCGTCGGGGTCAGTTCCAATAGGCAGACGGACAAATTTAACGTGCCTCAATTTTTACCCGTGGCGCGGGCCGATGGCAATATCAAGAACCAACTGAATCAGCGCGAGGTCGTCTTCGACTATGGGCTACCTACGGCCAACCAGATCATCGGTCTGACGGCCGAGGTGCGGGATTTTCACGGCTTCGATTTTTACGGGGAAATAAACCTCAATACCCAGTACCGAAAGTACCCCAGCATAGGGCGCGATTCCCACCGTGCGATCAACGGCATTGAGGGGGATCCCCATGAAGTAGGCTGGTTAGTCAATTTGGCCTTCCGGGAGGGCCCTTGGAGCTTTATGGGTGAGGGGTTTGGCATGGAAGATGGATACCGCACCAGCGTCCTGACGGTAAATCGAGATGGGGTGTCCGACTACTCCCCCGAGGCCGTCAACCTGCACTACGAATTTGTGGATGACAACGACGACAACGACCGGCAGCCCGACTGGCTGCGGGTGGGTGAGGGCAGCTTTGTCCCCACCGAGCGCCGCAGCGAAATCGAGGTGCGCGGCGTGGCCGATCCGGCGATTTTCCCCGGATATGACGAGAATCGCGACTTCATATCGGATTTCAACCAGAATAGCACCATCGATCGAGTGAATTTTTTTCCCGACTACGACGAGCCTTTTTTGCGCTATGCCGCGGATCGCCCAGAATTTCTCTTCGGCATTGATCTCAACAACAATGGGTGGGTAGAGCGCTTTGAGAACGACCAAGAGCCGGACTATCCCTACAAGCGAGACCACTGGGGTTACAATGTCTTCGGCGGGCTCGAGGTGGCACCGGGTATCCAGCTACGGATGGGTCAGTTGCGGCAAATTCGCTTGGCGAGCGATCGCCGCAACCTGACTAGCTATGGAATGTTCATCTTGGAGCAGAGTGGGTCGCGGTGGGGTCGTCTGCGGATTTTCGACATGGTTAAGAAGGCCGAAGACGCGATCGCCGACCACTTAGTGCAATGGATCATTCCTAGAAGCACATTCGGCGCAGCGGCTGAGTCGGCAGGTAGCAATGTGCCGGTATTGGATCCCTTGGCTGCGGAGGATACTTGGATCAACACTTTTTACGCCGACTGGGAGTATTCTAGCCCGCGTTTGTGGCGGACTCTGCATCGCTTCAAATGGGAGACTTGGCGGCAGCGCGAATTTTTGCGCGACGCACCGGACGAGGTGGGCGATTCTGGAGTGGCCTTTGACCCGCTAGGCCCTGAGGGACGCAACGGGCGACGGACCTCGGGCTTTGTCGGACTGATCAATAAGATAGAATACATCTTTTACTGGCGGTCGCTGAGTTTCAGGCCCAAACTCAAGAGCGAATTCCTGCGCGAGGTGCCCTTTAGCCGAGCATTCGACACGCGGCGCTCTTGGGACGGCATTTTCTTCTTTGTCGGCAGCGTTCCAGTGTTTGAGACCTCTGAGTTCGAGTTCGGCTTGGAGCAGCGCTCTTTCTTCGACCTCGAAGAAAGGGAAGACGAACTGGCAACCGGGCTATTCACTGGGGATTTTCGCGGCTCGGTTTTGGCGTTGCAACTGACCAATACCAGCCAATATCTAGGCTACGAGCTAACCACTCAGGTGGGCATCCGCCTCGATCGCCGCTCGTTGGAGGTTGTTGACCGGAGCCGAGAGATCGAGACCTCGGGCTTGAGTTTTCTATCGATTATCGCCGGCTTAAAGTGATTTTTGCTTGACCTTATAGGCTATTTTTATTAATTACAGGGCGTAGAACCCGAGTATCGCTTTACCGTACTAGCTTGCAAAACCTCACACCTCTAAAAAGGAGGGTCGCCTTGAAGAAAGCTTTATCCGTCTTATTTACCCCTGTGCTTTTGCTTGGCTTGAGCACCCAGGTACAAGCCCACGATCCGCCCGATTTTATCGGCGCGGTGTGGCAATGGCCCGAGACTCACCTGCCGGTCTTAGATGCCGATCTGAGCGAATGGGATATCATTCCCGAGGAATTTTGGATCACCGAGCAGAGCGTCGTACAGAGCACGGCCCGGCCGTGGATCTACACCGGCGATCTGGACGTGTCCTCGATTTCCTTTCGCTGGATTCCCACTTGGAACGAGGAAACCAACCGCATCTACTGGGCCTACGAGCGCTTCGACGATAAGTACCAGTTGGGCAACGAGTCGGTCGAAACGACCGTAGATGCCGACCACTCGGGCGGCTCCTTCTGGGATCTGGAAGGCCAGACCGAAGAGGAAGTAGCACGCCAGCGCGGTCGCCATGCCCAAATCAGCCACTATTGGTTCGACAATGGCCAAGCCCGTGAGGGAGAGTGGAACTGGTTTTGGATGACCCAAGCTACCTGGTACGACACGCCGCCGTACTCCGATCACGCCTATTGGTTTAGTGGCACGGCTCCCAATTCCTTTGAGGAGATGCGCCAACGGGCCGAATGGTGGAGCGTCTATTGGGACGACTTCAACTGGGAAGATCCCGCCGGAAGCGTCCTGCACGACTTCGAGCAGGACCAGATCATCGGCCTTACAGGGCACGTCTTCGATACTGATGCCGAGCTATCCGACGACTGTAACTGTCATTCGCGCTGGGCCATCAGTCCCAACATCGAATCCTTCGGCGACGCTGATTTCTTGGCCGACTGGGTGCTGCTGGGCGTTGACGATTCCGCCTTTGAAGGTATCGCGCCCACAGCCGTTGAAGACAACACTTGGGGCCAGATCAAGGCTTCATTCGGCAAATAAGCGGTTTTTGCGCCGCATAAGCGCCTCATAAAGAAGGGGGGGAATTCTATTCCCTCCCTTCTTTTATTTACTATCTGGATCATCTACCGGAGCAGGAGGTAGATAATGAGAGGGAAATTGCTGCGACTTTTGTCGGCTGTGCTAGTAGGGAGCTTATGCTATGAGCTAGCTGAAGTCGAGGCGCTCACCGTGTATCGCATTGGTGGGGAGGAGCTACCGCCGCCGGAAGTGGATGGAGACTTTGAATTTATCCAGTTGTCTTGGGCTGATGTGGACGAAAAACAGCTCGGCAGGATAGACCTCTTGGAGGTTGCAACCCATTCTATTGAGCCTCAGCGTCTAGACCCCACCGTCAATCTGACGCCGCTGATTCGGGAGCGGGGCGGCGGCATACGCTCGAACAATTCCTACGGTTGGCAATCGGAAGCCCTCTTAGACTTCTTGATGGACGGCGATCTGACTACTGCTTATTTGGGCAGTGGCCGCAGCCAGTCGGCCGACTGCTCGCCGTGCAAGAAGGGCATCTGGTTTGAGTTGAACGGACTGTTTCCCATCCGACGCATCAAAATTTCTACCACGGAGCGCTTTGCCCACCAGCGCTTCATCGAGGTGTTCGAGATAGGAACCAACGACGGCGATTCGCGCAAAAAGGGAACCCGAGAAGGGCAATACCATTGGCGCGGGGCCTTTCTCGATTACGATGTCGTGTTCTCAGTCGCCAATAATTTGGAGCCCTTTCTCGATTTGGAACTGCCCGATCGACCCATTGCCGAAATTCTTTTTAAGGCACCTGTTGGCAATTGGGAGATCGCCGAATTTGAGATCTTCGGGGATGGCTTTGCCTCGCAGGCCAGCTATGTATCCAATGTCATTGATTTGGGCATGGCTTCTAGCCTAGGTGAATTGACTTGGTCGGGCAGCCGAGATCAAGGCGCAACGGTCAACCTGAGCATGCGCAGCGGCGATGACACAGATCCCAATTTCTATTGGCGCTTCACGTTCAGAGGCGACGAGCGCTCCCGCTTTGCAACTAGCGGCGAACCGCTCACTCTGGACCGCTATAACAGACTGGAGGCAGGCGAGAAAGCCGGGATCAGCCCGGACAACGAAAGTTGGGAGTTCTGGACGCCGCCGCTCGATTTCGATCGGGGGCATTCCGAATTAGTGGGTTTACGGCCTCGGCGCTACTTGCAGTTCAAGGCGGACTTTCTCTCGGAGCGGGCGCTTGCGGCCGGACGCATGGAGTACTTGCAGTTTAGCGTCTCCCAACCTCCGGTGGCCAGCCAAGTGCTGGCCGAGATCGTGCCGCACCAAGTCGAGGTGGGCGAGGTCGTCCAATTCATCTACAAAATCCTGCCCAACTTAGAGCAGAATGATCTCGGCTTCGACAGCATTGAGATCGACACCCCCATAGAAGTTACGAGCATTGACGCAGTGTACATCGGCGGCGAAGAACAGGATTTTACCATCGCGGAAAGAGACGCGAAGAGCTTTGTGGTACAAGTACCGCGAATCGATCTCAACCGCACGGGCGAGTTGGTCGAGGTCGAATTTCAGGCTGAGGTTTTTCAGGTAGGCACGGTATTTTCGGGCCGGGTCTTCGACAGTCAACTCCCCCATGAGGTGCGCCAGCGCATCACGGCGGGGAACGCCGATGATCTGGCCGAGAGCAATACCCTGAGCGTCGGGTTGAGTACGGTGGCCAATCCAGCGGTCAAGGCATTGTGGCTTTCGCCGCCGCTCTTCACCCCCAATGGCGATGGCGTCAACGATGTGCTACAGATTGAATACGATCTGGTAAACCTCAGCGGCGATGTGCCCGTGACGATTGATCTCTACGATTTGGCGGGAGTGAAGCGATGCGAGGTGGCCCATAGTACAGCGGCTAGTGGTCGGTTCTCGGCTACTTGGGAGGGCGTGGATGATGCGGGCAACCTGCTACCCCCCGGACTCTATCTCTTGCGTCTCGAAGTGGATTCAGACAAGGCCAAGGATGTCGAAGTCGCAGTCGTGCGGCTAGTTTATTAACCCTACAAACTATGGTTTTAGATTTATGAAGAATGGAATAGTGCGCTCAGGCGTTTGCATCCTAGGGCTCTGGCTTCCCTGTGTAGCCCAAGACGATCTAGTGCTTGCCCAGATAGCAGACCAACCCATCGCCGTCAGCGAATTCAGAGCCTATGCCGCGAATATTCCCAAAGCCTACCAGATGGGTAAGACCGGTGTTGAGGCCGACCGGATTCTGCTCAATGGACTGATCGACAAGAAACTATTGCTCGCCGAGGCGGAACGAGCTGGCATTGGCGACGAACGGGAATTTAAGCACAAGCTCGAGCAGTTCGCCCAGGACCAGACCGTCAGGCTCTACAGAAGTATCGAGATTGATCAGCGGATTTCCATTGTCGAAGAGGAGTTGATGCAGCACTACCGGGATTCGCACCGGGATCGCGCATTGCGCTATGCGGGTATTTTGGTAGCGACCCGAGACGAGGCACTCGACCTGCTCGACGAACTAGAGGCTGGCGCTGATTTCAGTCAACTGGCCAGAGAGCACTCGCTTTACGAGGCGACGCGGGACCAGGGTGGGGATGTAAAAAAGTACTATACGATTGACGATACGGCTCCACCGCTGCGGAGCATTTTTTCCATGCAGGTCGGCGAGGTTTCCGAGCCGCTGCCGTGGGGCGGCGACCCGCAGCGCTACGTGATCGCCAAGGTTTTAGACGACGCGCCAGTCACCTTTCGGGAGGTAGCCCGATTCGTCAGGGAGGAGGTCTTCGCCCAAAAGCGCCTACAGCGCGCCCAAGCCCTGCGCGATTCGCTCAGCGACCAGTACGCGCCGCAAATTCACTACGACAAGATAGACCACGTGCTGATGCGCCTAGTGCTGTCGCCTGAAGAACGGGTGGCGTCGCCCGAAGAGGGCGAAGAGATATTGTGCCGCTACAACGGCGGCGCGATCACCATTGACGATCTCGTGCTGAGCATACCGGAGAAAGCAGAGGGGTATGAGCGCGATTACGAGCGAACCTGGATCGTCGATTATCTACAGGATTCGGCCGTCCCCAATCGGATGTTTCTGGCAGAGGCACGCAACAAGGGACTGGATAAAAATCAGATAATCCTCGCGGCGGTGGACAATAAGCGCAGCGATATGCTGGTGAGCGCGTTGAGAAAGCGAGAGGTTGAGGAGCGGCTGCCGCCGATCACCGATGCAGAGGCACGCGCCTTCTACGATCAAAATCCCGAGAAGTTTCAGGGCTTTGAGAACATTGTCACGACCGAGATTCTGGTGGCCTTTAAGGAGCAGGCTCACAGCCTGAAAGAGGAGTTGGTGGGGGGTGCTGACGCGGTGCAGTTGGCTAGGGACTTTACGATTCGCAAGGAGCGGGCGCACCACGAGGGGCAGTTGGTCTTGAGTCCGATTGGGCTGTACCAAGATATCTACAAAGTAGCCAAAGAGCTGCAGGTGGGGGATGTAGGGGGACCGGTAAAGGTGAGAGGAGGGTATTCGGTATTCAAGGTGGAGGAAAAGCAACCGGCCCCCAAGAAGCCCTACCATGTTTTTTCGGAGCGGCGTGCGCGGGCTTATGTGAAAATTGCACGTTCGCAAAAGGCGTACGTGCAGTATATGCGCGGGTTACACAAGAAGTACTCGGTCGAAATTTTCGAGGATAACTTGTTGAAAATTCAAGAGGAGGAGGAAGACGTGCAGGGGGGATGAGTATGGCTAGTTGGAGATGGGGTTTTGGCGCGTCTGTCCTAGGAGCCACCCTTTGGATCGGCTGTCAGGAGGGAGCTGAAGAGCCGCTGGCGGTTGGCGGGCCTGGGGCGATAGTTATTGAGTCTCAGGAGGAGTTAGATGCTTGGGCGGGGGCGCAGAAGGGAGCCTTTGTGGTGCAGGGGGATTTTTTATTGGAGGACGCGTACTTGAGTAGCATGGAGCCGCTGCGCAATCTGGTCGGAGTAGAGGGAGATTTCGCAATTCGGAATAACGGGGCACTGACCGACCTGAAGGGGTTGCACAATCTCAGCTATGTAGAGGGTGATTTCGACATTCTCTCCAATGGATTGATTGCACTGCAAGGGCTGGAACAGCTAGAACGCGTGGGGGGAAATTTCGAGATTAGCTGCAATTTTTCGCTGCGGGATCTTGATGGGCTTAAAGCGCTCAGGCGCGTCGATGGCCATCTCTTCGTCGATGCCACGACCGAGTTGATTAACATCGATGGTCTGAGCGGGCTGACCCACGTGGGGAGCAGCATCAAAATCAGGGATAATAAGGCCCTGCGAGATCTAAAGGGGTTGGGCAGTCTCTCAGTGGTAGAGGGGGATCTGCTGCTCATATTCAATGGTGCGCTCAAAGACCTGCGGGGTTTGAACGGGATTGCGACTATTAAGGGTGGGTTGGCCATTGATGAGCATCCCGTCCTCAATAGCTTGGAAGGGTTGAACGCTCTGGTGGAGGTCGGAGGCGCTTTGAGCATAAACCGCAACCAAGCCCTGCAAAATCTGGATGGATTGGACAATCTCAGGCAAGTAGGTAAAAGCCTCTACATTGGCGGCAATGCTCTCCTGAGCAACTTGGACGGGCTGGCCAAGTTGGGCCGAATCGGCACCGGAGAGCGGGACTTGATGATTGTGGAATTGAACCCCTCCTTGCCCATGAGCGCTGGTTATGAACTAGCTGAGCGACTCGGGTTGGCCGAGCATCAGTTCATCGTCTTCGACAATTTGTCGACTAGTGCGCCGTAAAGTCGCACCGCTAAATTCCGCTGCATTCCATATATGGTCGTCCTCTTGCGCCGATTCCATCCCGGCAGATCGGTCCTGTGTTCTCTACTCGCCATCGCGATCTGCTATTTCGTCGCCCTCTGCGCCCTCGAAAAACGCGGCTTTTGGATTACCGATAACGCCAACAAATTCCTCCAAGTCCAAGCCTTAGCTAACAGCCGCTACACAGACTTTTCCATTCCTTGGCCGGGGCAGGTCGTCGATCCAGATTTCGTCTATAATCCCCTGCCCTACTATTTCACGCGCGTCGAGTCCGGCAAACTCTATTCCGTTTTCTCGCCGGTCTTTGCCCTTATCTCGGCCCTGTTCTTTGACTATTTAGGCCATTGGGGTCTTTATCTGTTACCGGCGCTCTCCTCGCTAGCGATGCTGGCCGGTTTGGCCCAACTGGCGCATTTGATCTCCCAGCGAATTGCAGTCGGGCATGTCGCCGTCCTCACCGCCGGACTCTGTACGCCGGTGCTTTTCTACAGTCTCGTTTTCTGGGAACACACCCCGGCGATTTGCTTGGGGATTTGGAGTGTGCGCTATCTGTTGCAGTTTCTCGCAGACTCTGTCCCCAAGCACCTATTCTTGGGCATGGCCGCGGCCGGATTATCGGTTTATTTCAGAGACGAGTTCTATTTGCTTTGCCTAGTACTGGCCCTATGTACCGCCTTTTATGCCAGCGCAGACAAATTAAAAATCCTCGTCTCGTCGGCCCTGATTCTCTTGGTTTCCCTCCTGCCGCTCTGGCTCTTCCAATGGCTGACCATCGGCCATCCCTTCGGTTACCATTTGAATACGCACCTAGCCACTGCTGCCGACTGGGTCCACCATTTCGCGGCGCGGCCGCGGGTATTTTACAACCTGTTCATAGCGTCCAACCCGATCCCCTCGTTATCTCTCGTTCTTGCCCTGCCGTTCGTCCTCGTCTTTGTACTCAGCCCGCGCTTTGCGCCCCCGGCTTTGCAAAAGGCCGTACCCGCGTACAGCGCGGTGGCCCTGATAAGTGCCGGTTTATCTCTCGGGGGCTATTTCTTCTCTGCGAGCCCCATCGACTACATGCTCAAATCGTCCAACGCTCTCTTTGCTTCGGCCCCCTTTGTAGCCTTGGCCTTCTTGCGTTCGTCCGATTCCGAAACGTCGACTTTTAGACGCTGGATTTGGTTGGTCGCCTTGAGCTTTGCTGCCCTCTACGCCTTGGCCGCGCCCAAGGTGGGTTCCATGGGCATCCACTGGGGCAATCGCTACTTTCTGTTCCTCTACCCGCTCTTCGCGGTCTTAGCAGCCGGAAACTTGATTGACTGGCTAGAACGCCAGTGGT
This sequence comes from Candidatus Latescibacterota bacterium, assembly GCA_022820705.1. GTDB lineage: Bacteria > Latescibacterota > UBA2968 > UBA8231 > UBA8231. The sequence continues at coordinate 11,839 of JAJEEZ010000454.1, forward strand.
CCTACTTCAGCGGAGGTGTCCTTGCGGTGGGTGCTGTGCTGGTGCTTAGCTTTGCCGCCCAAGTGTACGGAATTTCGATTCTCGCGGAGAAGAAAGAGTTCTCCTATCACCTCAATAGCGAGATGCGCCAGCGCAGCGAAGAGGTCGTCATCACCAACCAGCGCTGGGTTCCCCATGCCCTCTGCGGTGAATTTTACCAAAGACCTTTCTTTTACGTCGAGACCCCCGGACACTACGAGCGTCTGTTGCAACGCCTTTCAGACCAAGGGTACAAGTCCTATATTTTTCTCACTCAGTACCGTGGCGGTGCCCTACAACCCACCGTGGAAGTGGACGATGGGTCCTTGAACTACTTCGATCTCCAGTTTTTTGCTGAAAAAATTCCCGCTCCCTAGCTATAGCAATTCTACATCACTTACAAGATAATCCGCAGATGGACGCAGATGGACGCAGAATAGTAGATACAAGACGAGCCGCATCTCGAATCGTTCAAGTTATCGAGGATTGCTATATGACGGCTACACTGCCTTCGTCTTTGGTTTCGCAGCAAAAGCGATGCACGCGCTGATAAGCGGGGTCTTCATCCTCCTGTGTACGGCTCTTCTGTCAGCCCAACCCCTGCCTACTCAGTTTACCGACCAAGCCGCCGCACTCGGCATCACGGCACGGAACGTCTCGGGCAGCACCCAAGAATACATCGTTGAAACTGCTGTGGGTGGTTCGGCCTTTTTCGACTACGATAGCGACGGCGATGTCGATTTATACGTGGCCAACGGCTCCCGCTTTGAAGGCTTTCCAACAGGCCAGGAGCCGACCAATCACCTCTACCGCAACCACGGGGATCGCTTTGTCGATGTCACTACCGCCGCTGGGGTGGGCGACACGAGTTGGTCTATGGGGTGTGCTGCCGCGGACTACGACAACGATGGCGATCTGGACTTGTATGTGACCAATTTCGGCCGCAATACCTTCTACCAGAATCGGGGCGATGGCACGTTTGAGGATATTACTGAAAAAGCGGGTGTCGGAGACGAAAGATGGGGCGTCGGCTGCGCTTTCGGCGATGCCGATTTAGACGGCGATGTCGATCTGTACGTGGCCAATTATATCGACTTTTCGCGGGACTATACTTCTACCGTCCCCTGCGTATGGAAGACCGTCGATATTTTTTGCGGTCCGCGCGGCTTGCTCCCCGCTGGCGATGTATTCTACCGCAACAATGGTGACGGCACCTTGGCTGACCGCAGCGAGGAAGCCGGTATTGCTGGCGCAAAGTATTATGGGTACGGGGTCGTCTTCGGCGATTTCGACCGCAATGGTTGGCCCGATATCTTCGTCGCCAACGATTCGGCCCCTAACAATCTGTACCAGAACCAAGGCGACGGCACCTTTGTCGATGAGGGCCTCAGCGCGGGTGTGGCCTATAGCGGCGACGGCACCGAACAGGGGTGCATGGGTGCCGCGGTCGGCGATTACGACAACGATGGGTACTTCGATATCTTTGTCACCAATTTTGAAGGCGAGTACAATACCCTGTACAAAAATCAGCGCGGTGGATTTTTCCTCGACGTATCCTTCGTATCCCAAATTGCGGCGCGGGGCACTCCCGAGGTGGGATGGGGCACGGGGTTTTTCGACTTTGACAACGACGGCGATCAAGATCTCTTTGCGGCCAATGGCCACACCTATCCCCAAGCCGACTTGCCCCACACCAACAGCAGCTATGCCGAGCCTAATTTCCTCTATCAAAACTTGGGCGATGGCACCTTTGCCGAAGTCTCCGAACGCGCCGGGCCGGGCTTTGCCTTAGTCGAGGTGAGCCGAGGTGCCAGCTTTGCCGACTACGACCGCGACGGCGATATCGATATCTTCGTCTTAAATCTCAACAGCACGCCCAATCTCCTGCGCAACGATGGCGGCAACGAGGGCAACTACTTGCAAATCGCCACTGTAGGCACCCGCAGCAACCGCGATGGAATCGGCACCCGCATCGAAATAAGCGCCCAAGGTAAACGCCAGGTCGCCGAGGTGCGCAGTGGCACCAGTTTTCTCTCTCACAGCGATCTCAAGGTACACTTTGGCTTGGGCGCTGCCTCCAGCGTCGAAAGCGTCGTCCTCCACTGGCCTAGTGGCACAGTTCAGACGCTGCGCGATGTGGCAGTCAATCAGGTGTTGACCGTGCGCGAGCCGGCTGATTAGGGAGAGACGTTACGCAGCCTTCTATCTAAGTAAGGGTTCAACTATGGCTATTTTCTATCGCATAAGGCATTTTGCGGCAAAGGGGCTACTAACCTATTTTTAGCAAGTACACGTATTATTACGGAGAGTTGCCATGACTAATACCCCCCTGACCCCTGAAGAACGTCTATCCAGACTTGAAGGAGTCTATGACCATCTAGCGACGAAGGCCGATATTGCCAACCTCAAAGCCGAGTTGAACAAGGATTTTACGGACCAAATAAAGGAAGTCAGAAAGAGTTTGAACCAATTGCAGGGGGGTATAGCGGTATTGGGTTTTGTATTAATTATTCTCCAGCTATGGATCAAATTTACCGGCTAAACTACGAACGATCCGTGCCCAAGCCTGCGTAATAGCAGTGAGCTACCATCGCGTCACCACGGCATCCCACCCCGCAATCAGATCTACCGCCATCCACAAACCCGCGCTGCTGACTTGGCCCAATACCATGCCGAGGAAGAAGGGCCGCAGGCGGCGAAAGAGTGTGATTCCGCCGTACCGCAATACGATCCATTTTGCCAGCCAGCCCAGCGCCATACTCGACCAAGCGAAAAACATCACGTAGGTCCCCCCCACCGGCAGGCCGATTGGGTGGATCGGCCACCACAAGAAGCGGTGGCGCAGGTACAACAACAGAAACATCAGCCCGGCCCCCAAGCCGGTGAATGCGCCACGCGGCCCCCAGAAATTCCACGCGGCCACCGGATTGAGTTGATTCGCCGCCATATCGTTAAACGTCCAGCGGCCCATGATGCTGTAAAACCAGTAGTGGAGATTGACCCCGCCGTAGGTATAGGCGATGGAAAGCACCGTCCAAGCTGAGGTGACCAAGCTCACGGCGATTGCTATGAGCAAAGCCCAAAACAGCGGCGGCCGGCGCGTCCCGACGACCTCGGCTAGTCGGGTGCTGTTGGAGGCTGCCGCCATCATGGTCGTGCGGATATCCCCGGCCCAGCCATTGGCAAACCCGAGTACCATCAATCCTCGCGGCCCAATAGGTGCCGTGCCCAGCGCATTGATCACAAAGGCTGGCGGCGTCATCTGCGTCCGGCCATACCCCATGCCCCCTTCGGCGACGATCCGCGTCAAACCGACGAATACCACAAAGGCGATAACGAGCAACAGCAGCGCCGCTCCCACGGGTAATCCCGCGCTTTTCAACCATAAGAGCGCGTAAAGGAAGGCCCCGATCAGGATCCACACGGCTTTGCGGTAGGAGAGTATCTGCCCTGAGCCCTCTTTCGGGTCCTTTTTTTCCCACGCTCCGACGACCACTTCTTTGAGGTGCCGACGGGCGGTCCACAAACTGGCTGCCACGAGGGCAATCAACGCCCCAATGGCCTGCTGGGCGGTGGCGATGGACCCTTCGGTGTGCATCAGCCGGATCTCTGGAATGCTGAACCCGAGGGTGTTGAAAAGGCCCAACTGGAAGAAGTTGAGCAAGTAGAAAAACCACAGACTAAAGGAGATCTCCAGACTCAGGAAGTACGTCAGGCCAAGGACGATAAACCACAAGTTGAACAAGACGCCCCGCATGTCGTGGAAGATGGTCAATTGGGTTGACAACTCGATGGGGGAAATAAAGGGATAGTACTTGTGCAGGGCATTGATTCCCAAGAGGACGAAGGGAATGGCAAATCCCAACCACATCAGTGGTTCTTTTAGAAAGGGGTTGACCGCCGAAGGTCTGTCGTCCTCGTGGATCATGTACAGCGGCAACTGGACGAGAGGGAAGATCAAGCGCTCATTGCGTGCCCATTGTTCGTGGAGCAAAGCCGACAGGGCGATCATCATCAAATAGAGCGCCCCCAAAAAAGAAGCCCATGCCAACAGAGGCACCAACCATGCTTCCCAAGGGATAGCCACCTCTTGGGGCAAGCCTTCGTAGAAGTACTTGACCGCCATCGGGTCTTGCGGTGCCAGCCACGGCTGGATATAGGGGTGGAGGAGTTCGGCCCAGTTGTTTTCGGGCGTGGCATAGTAATAGACTCCGGCCAAAAAGGGGACCAATTGCGCCGTGACTCCGGTGGAGGGAATCGCCGAAGCCGCGACCATCATGGCGTAGATTACCACTAGTTCTTGGGTCGATAAGCTCCATTTGCGCCCGAGCCATTTGAGCGGAATGTTGACCAATAGCAGGAGGAAGAGGAGGAAAATCGCGCTGAGGGCGATGAAATCACCGGTCCAATCAAGGGTCCCCATCACCAGAAGTCCATAGGGAAAAACCGTGTTGATCACCACGGCCATCAAAGCGCCGACGAGCAAGGCCCGATACGGCATCCATCTTTTATCGCTGGCGACGAATTGACTCATAAACCCTATTCGTCTTGGGGCGGTCGCCGGATAAGTTGCTCGGCTAGTAGATCGAGGAAATAGGCCGACGATTTGTCCTCGGGATTCGCCTGGAGTGCGCGCTGGTAGGCTCTTGCCGCTGCCCGGTCGCGGTTTTGCAGCCGCATGATATCCCCCTCTAGCGCGTGCTCGCCAGCCCTAAAATAGACCTCCATTTTTTCTCGTACTGTAGCAGAGGGTGCCGTGAGCAGTGACAGGGCCGAGGTGCGGTATGGAGTCAAATGCTCCAACACCTCCCACGAGCCACTGCTGTAGCCCTTCGGGCTGACAAAGCTGATGTAGGGATGGTCGTCGGTGTTGAGCGGCCCTTCCCCCACATAGCGCCGCAGGGCGACCTCGTCCATCACCAGGGTGTTCAAGAGCGCAAATGCGTTCCCCATGTCAATGTTCTCTAAGCTGCGATGCACTCGCGGCGGTGTCATCTTCTCGTTGAGCAGTTCCCAATCAATCGCCTGCGGCTGCATGGTCCCCACCATGATTGAATAGTTGTTCGAGCGCCACAAGGTAGCGTGGGGAAAGACGTGCTGAAAGGTGCGCACGATGGTCTTGTAGTCGTCTGGCGGCAGGCCGTGAAAGGGCAGCCACTGGGCCATGATCCCGTCGGTGCTCAGGTGTGCCCGGCACAACTCGTAAAATTCCTTGGTGTAGAGCACCCAGCTATCGGCGCTCGTTGGATGGGTGGCGTCTCCGGTGATGATTTGGTAAGTGTCGCGGGTGGAGAGGAGAAAATTGCGGCCGTCGTCGATAACTAATTCGATATTCCACGCCGCCGGATTCTCAAGTACGTGGTGATTGAATTCGCCAAAGTGCAACCGGGCCGCGTCTATCACCTCCGGCACCAACTCAACGCAAGTAATGCGTCGCGGCTCGTACTGGGCTGCGCCCCCCAAGGCGATCCCGCCGCCCAAGGAGACGACCAACACCTCTTGCGGATCGGGATGCAGGAGCAGGGGCAAATGGCCCAGGAGGCGAAAAATTTGCAGCGAGCTGTAGTCGGTCGGCACCTGCCCGCCCCCATTGAGCGCCATTTTGCGGAAACCATCGGTTTGTTGTTCGACGGTGATGACGCCTTCGGCACCCTCTTGGTAAAACACCAGTTCTCGGTTGACGGCCGCTGGTTCCGCAATGCGCCGCAGCACATCCGAGGGTACTAGGACTAGCAGGAGTGCCAAACCCACCGCCCCGCTCCAGACCAGCCGCTTGCGTTGCTGGCTAACTAAGGCGAGCGTCAGGCCAACCAAGCCATTCAACGCTGCCAGCACCTTGACGCTCCACTCGGTCCCCAGCAGCGGAATCAGCACAAACCCCGTCACAAAGGCTCCCCCGACAGCACCCAAGCTGTTGACAGCACCGATGTCCCCTATACCGCGCCCCAGACGCGTTAGTTGTCGCGTGTAGATTTGGCCGACCAGCGGAAAGATAACGCCCATCGCCACGGTCGGCAGCAACATGATGGCGACGGCCGTAAAAAACACGCCGGTTCGCGACATCCACCACGAATCCGCCTGCTGGATCGGCTCCACGAGAATGGATAAATGGGCAAAGGCCAACACGGACAGGGCACCACACGCGCCGATCAAAAACTGGATCCCGACAAAAATCTCAAGCAAATCTGTCCGCCGCGCGAGCAGCCGACTGCCCAACCATCCCCCCAAGGACAGGCCGCTCAAAAAGGCCACCAAGACAATGCTGAACTCGTAGTGTGAATTAAAGGAGAAACTCACCATCAAGAGCCGCATCCACGCCACTTCGTAGCCTAGGGCGGCAAAACCGGAGATGGCAAAGCCGACCAGCACGCCCCACAGAACGAGGTCAGAGTGAGTGGTCTCTTTTGCTGCCGCCCCTTCGTCGACGCTTACGGCCCGTTGCCCCCCCCACAGCCAAGCCGCGCCTGCCACCAAGAAATTCACCACAGCGATGGCTTGCGTCGTCCCCTGCAAACCCAGCCCTTCCATCAGCCCGAAGGTCGCTGCCAACACCCCGACGACCGCGCCCAGCGTGTTGATCGCATAGAGTTGTCCGACCCGACCGCCTAACCTGCCCAGCCGCCGCACTGCAAACTTGGCCATGACTGGTAGGGTACCCCCCATCAGTGCTGTGGGGATCAGGAGCAAGGCAAAGCAAAGGCCGAAGCGGGCGAGGGAAAAGAGATAGAAGTTCCCCTGTAAACCCACTAGAGCACCGTAGGCATTGCCCAAATTCGCACTAATACTGGGAAAGAAAAGGGCGAAAAGACCGATGCCGGCTTCTAGCGCGGCAAAAATCCGCAGGGGGTGTTTGCAGCGGTCGATGTACCGCCCCAAAACGTAGCTACCCAAGGCTAGGCCAGCCATGAAGGCGCTGAGCACGGTGCTAGTAGCCAGCAGGGTGGTGCCGAAGACCACGGTCAGCATCCGCGCCCACACGACCTGATAGACTAAGCTGCTGACCCCAGAAAAAAAGAATAGGACCAAGAGCGCCTTTTGTTCAGACTGCTCTAGGTCCTGGCCGTGTTCTTCCACGCTGAATGCTCTTTTTAAGAACTGACGTTACGCATCGGGGGAGGGGTCCAAAACGCAGCGCGAACCGCTTCACCATGCCGTTAGGCGCGATATCCAGTAGGGGGCGGTTTCAAACCGCCCCCTACCAAGGTTCCTCTATGGTGAGTCGCTGGTTGGTCTGGATGGGGCCGTCCAAAGTCTGCTCCTGACCCGAGGGCCAGCGCACTGTTAGGCGATCCACTGTCGCCGCCTCTCCCAAGCCAAAGTAGAGTCCATAAACACTCTGCGACAAATACCCCGACTGCCCATCCTGCACTTGGGTATATACCTGATCGCCTGCTTCCACTGCGACCACTGCGCCCAATCCATTCCGATTCGACGATTTTCCCACTAGGACCACTTCCACATAGCGCACCGCCCGCCGCTGACTCAGGTCGCTGAGCAAGACCAGCGGTACCCCATTGAACTCATTGGTCACAATGTCGAGATCGCCATCGCCCTCCACATCGAACAACGCCGACGAGCGCGTCCCCAAAGCGCCGTACACCAGCAAGCCCCCTTCCTGCCCCTCGCAGCGCTTGTGCTTTAAATCCGCCTCGTCGCAGTCGAGGGCAAACCACGGCTGCGCGGTGCGACCGTCGCGTCGCGGCTCCACTCCTAACACAAACTCGCTGTCGAGGAAGCCGCGTCCTTGGTCGTTGAGCAAGACGGTGTTGATCCCATAGCGAAAGGGGTAATTCATGCTCGAAGCCACGAACACATCCTGCCAGCCATCGGCGTTGAGATCGCCGCTGCTCAACCCCCACGGCCAATAATTTTCAGCACCGATTAGATCGGAGATTTCTTCGAACTGCCCATCTTCTAGGTGGTGGTAAAAGGCGTTGCCGAAGATACTTAATCCCTCGCTTAGTAAAAAATCGTCTGGATATTGGATATACGACTTGAGTTTTTCGTCCCAAGGCCCTACCGGCTGACTCATATCGGAGTGCATATCGGAGACGAATAGATCCATCCGGCTGTCGTTGTCGTAGTCGAAAGCCTTGATCCCCATCGAACCCCACGGCGTTTTGGGGAACACTTCGCGGCTCTTTTTAACAAAATGCTGCCCTGCTACATTCTCGTAGTAGGAGTCATGCCCCTGCATATTGAGTACGTAGAGGTCCTGCCAGCCATCTCCGTTGAAATCTACCGGGCTGGCGTCGCCCGACCAGCTCGAATCCAACAATCCCACTTCGTGCGAGACGTCGGCGAAAACCCGCTGTCCGAGGTTCTTGAACAGTGTGCTCTGCTCGGCGCGCTCGGGCTTCAAATGCCCGGAGAAGGCATCTTTGAAACCTCGGTAGTACTGATAGGTCGCCCCCTCCTCCAGCCGCGTCGGATCGACCGCTGCCGTCCCCGTTTCGTCTTTGGTATAGATCCCCACATTGGTCACAAACAGATCCAGCAAGCCATCGTTATTGTAGTCGAAGAACTCACCGGACGACGAGTGCGCCTGCCAACCCGTACCCGAATGCTCGGTTATATCTTCGAAGCGGCCGGTTCCGTCGTTGACCAAGAGCTGGTTGCCCAACCGCACGGCCGTGGCGTATAGATCGACATCGCCATCGTTGTCAATGTCGCCAAACGATGCGCTCACTCCGATCTTATCGGCCAACTCCAGACTCGGCGTGGTGTAATTCTCAAAGCGCGCTCCGCCGAGATTGCGCCATAGCTGATTGCCTCCTACTTGGGTCGTAAAGTAGAGGTCGTAGAGGCCATCGCCATCCACGTCCCCCACCGCTAGTCCATTTCCATGATCGTAGTGAACCGGGATATGGTCCTTGGCGGAATCCTCTACCACTCTATTGCGAAATTCAATACCGCTGGCTTTGAGCTGGTCGGTAAAGGAGAAGTCGCAAAAGACCTCGTAGGCTTGGGCCGCCTCCAATTGGGTTTGCTGGCGGCGTGCCATCCACGGTGGGTCGATGATTGCGGCTGGCTCGGGAAAAGGCTTGAGAATTTTTGCCGGCTCTGGGGTGTCAGATTCAGCGTGGGCGATTTTTGGGAAAGTGAACGCAAGAATACACAGCGCAAAGAGGAAAGCTGCCTGATAATTCGGCATGGTCTATACTTTTCGACGTATTTTGGCGTTTATGAGAGTGATTTTGCGTTGAGATGGGCGTTAAACAAGCAGCATGTCCCCTTTATGTCAAGAGAATGAGTCTTGCCGCCCCGCCCTTGTGTCGGATATTATGAACTCTTTCAAAAAGCCAAAGTCCAAAGCTTCGCAAACCATGATCTTCTACTCATCCGTCTATCGTCTTCTCTTGCTGTTCGCAATGGTTCCTCTACCCGTGATAGCCCAATACGAAGTGACCATAGAAGGCAAAGCCTACCAACTCATCCTCGCCCGCGACCTCGCCGCAGCAATCCAACAAGCCCCTGCCGACACCGCACTCGAATACAACCGCATTGTGGTGCAGGGGCCGCTTGAATTGACCGGTGACACCCTGCGTGCGGCGCTCGCCTTTGAGGACGTGCGCTTTACCAATCCCGTGGTTTTAGAACGCGCCGTTTTTCTGCAACCGGTGCACTTTGTTCGCACCCATTTCCAACAGGGGATCTCCCTGCTGGAAGCCTGCCTCGAAAGTGAATTTTCCTGCCGCGACTGCCGCATAGTGGATACGGCTAATTGCAAGCGGACTTTGTTTGCCGATAAAGTAGATTTCTCGGCCACCCAGTTTTCCGGCGCGGCCTTTTTTCAGCAGAGCGACTTTGGCGGAGAAACTACCTTTGAACGTACGCAATTTGAAGACGCGACCTATTTCGATCAGACTGTGTTCGCCCGCTCCACTTCTTTTCAGGATGCTTCCTTTGCGGATTTGGCCTCTTTCAAAGAAGCAGGGTGGCAATCGACCGTTTCCTTTGCTGGTGCTCGCTTTGGTGAGGACGCCCTGTTCGCGCAAAGCCGCTTTGCGGGAGCCGCTGCGTTCACTGCGGCCTACTTCCGCGGCACAGCGCATTTCGAGCGCGCCGACTTTTCCGCTATGGCCTCCTTCCGCCGCATCGTCTTTGCCGGTCCGGCTCGCTTTGTCGGTGCTCACTTTCGCACGTCAGCGTTCTTTGTCGACAGCCGCTTCAAACAGGAGGCCACCTTTGCTGGCGCGACCTTTGCCCAGTCTTTCCGCCCCAGTGCCTACTTTAGCGTTGTTCCTGACTTAGCCGATATGACCGCTCCTTCCATAGACCTAAAACCCAAGACCACAGCCCGCCCGGTTCCACCGCCAGACACCGCTGACCCTAGCTGCAACCCCATTCAATTAGTCGATATAACCCAAGCGGCTGGTCTCGATTTTGAGCACTACAACGGCTTTTCGGGCGAATACTACTACGTCGAAACCTTTGGGTCCGGGGCGGCCTTCCTCGACGTTGACGGCGATGGCTGGCTCGATCTCTATCTGGTCAACGGCGCACCCCTAAGCGGCGAGCGCCCCGATCCGATTCCCACCAATCGCCTGTACCACAACACCGGCGCTGGCGGCTTCACCGATGTGACGGCTGCCTCGGGGGCCGGGCACACTGGCTACGGCATGGGCTGTACCGCCGCTGACTACGACGCCGATGGCGACGTGGATCTCTACGTGACCAACGTTGGCCCCAATCTCCTGTTGCGCAACGAAGGCGACGGGCGCTTTGCCGACGCGACTGCCCCCGTGGGTGGGGCCGATGCTCGGTGGGGTACTAGTTGCGGCTTTCTAGACTACGACCTCGACGGCGATTTGGATCTATACGCGACCAATTACGTGGAGTTTGACCCGCAGAACAATATCGTCTGTGCCGAGGGCGGCATTCGCTCCTATTGCGAGCCGAAGTTCTACGAGCCGGTAGGCGATGTACTCTACCGCAACGAAGATGGCCAATTCCGCGATGTGACGTTGGAGATGGGAATCATCCATAAGGGACGCGGCTTGGGCGTGGCCTTTTCGGATTACGATCTCGACGGCGACACGGACATGTACGTGGCCAACGACGGCACGATGAACTTTCTCTACCAAAACCAAGGGAACCGCTTTGCCGAGGTCGGCCTCTACGCCGGAGGGCGCTACAACGAGGATGGCTTGGCCGAAGCTGGCATGGGGGTGGAATTCGGGGATTGGGACAACGACGGGTTGCAAGATATTTTTGTGACCAACTTTGCCCAAGAGACCAACACCTTGTACGGCAACGATGGGCAGGGGCAATTCTACGACATCACCCTTCGCGCCGGCTTGGCCGAATACAGCTACAAACCGCTGGGCTTTGGCACCAATTTTTTCGACTACGACAACGACGGCGACCTAGACCTTTTTGTCGCCAATGGCCACGTCATGGACAAAATCACCCAAGTGCATCCCGACCATGCCTATCCGCAGCCCAATCAGGTGCTCTGCAACCAGCGGGGGACCCGCTTTGTCGATGTCTCTGCTAGGCTCGGTCCTGCGCTCGCGGTGGCGGCGGTAAGCCGCGCGTCGGCCAAGGCCGACTACGACAACGATGGCGACCTAGATCTGCTAGTGACTAATGTTGCCGCCGTCCCCAACCTCCTGCGCAACGACGGGGGCAACCGGCAGCACTGGCTGACGATTCAGTTGGGGAACACCGCGCAGCACGCCCGCGTCGCCGTGACGGCTGATGGGCAGCGCCAAGTCAAGGAGCATCAGTCGGGCGGTAGTTATCTTGCGAGTAGCGATCCTCGTCTCCACTTTGGTCTAGGAGACGCCACCGAGGCCACAGTCGAAATCCGCTGGTCCGACGGCGCGTTGCAGACAATGGAAGCGGTGGCGGTCGATCAGATCCTACACATAATTCAATCCAAACCCTGATGCCAAGGAGTTGCAGATGATCACCAACTCCCCCGTACCGCGACTGCTGTACAACCTTTTCGCCGCCCTGCTAATTCTGGTTACGGCCTGCTCTCAAGACCCCGATGACGACGCCTTAGAAAAGCACCTCCGCCTCACCCGCCAAAATCCCACCGCGCCGCCCGCTTACTACAATTTGGCCGTAGCCTATACGCAAGCTGGTCGCTACGACGAAGCCCAGCAAAACTACGCCAAAGCCCTCGACCTCGATCCGAACTACGCCCTTGCCCACGATGGCTTGGGGCTTTTGGCCCAGCGGCGCGGAGCCTTGGACGAAGCCGCCGCCCACTTTCAAAAAGCACTTGACCTCGATTCCACCTTGGCTGCGACGAGCAATAATCTGGGCAATATTCACTACGAGGATGGAGCCTTGGAAAAAGCCGTCGCCGCGTATCAAGCGGCCGTGCGCCAAGCCCCAGAGGATATCGCGTTCTACATCAATCTCGCCCGCGCCCTGCGCGATCTGCGGGAACTCGACCAAGCGGTGGCCGTTCTGTTGCAGGCCGTTGATCGCGACCCATTTTCCCGGGAAGTCCACGCGGCCTTGGGTCATCTTTACGCCGAAGATTTGCGCGTTGAAGCCGCAATAGCCGCCTATGGTGAGGCCCTCCGCATCGCGCCCAGTGCCGACCTCCACATCCGCTTGGGCGATGTCTATACCCGCGTTGAAAAATTGGCCGAGGCGGTGCGCGAATACGAAAGCGCCTTGGAGTTGGACCAAGATAATGCCGAAGCTCGTTACAAGTTGGGGGCTATCTACGCCACCCAGCAGCGCATTCCCGAAGCAGTAACTTTAGCTGAAAAAGCCGTCGCACTAGATTCGACCCAGACGGCGGCTCTGCAGCTCTTGGCGCGGCTGTATGTCAACCAAGGTTTTTACGACAAAGCCGAAAGAGCACTGTTGCAAGCTATTGAAGCCGATACCAACTTGATGGAAGCCCGCAGCGAACTAGGGGCCCTCTACATCCGCCAAACCCAGTACCAAAAAGCCGAAGCTATCTTAAAAGAAGCCGTGGAAAAGGATCCACAGCACGGCGAGTCTTGGCGTCAGTTGGGTCTGCTCTATAGCGATTTGAATCGTCCCGAGGAAGCGGCCAAGATGCTGCGCCAAGTTCTCGCCATTAATCCCTTACAGCCGGAAGCCCTCTACAACTTAGCTAACGTTCTCCTCGCTCTTGGCCAAACGACCGAGGCCGAGCGCCTGCAAAACCGCTTTGAACGCCTCGGACGTCTGCACGACCACATCGACCAGTTACAGCAGACGCTCGACGCTACTCCGGCCAACGTCGCTGCTCGCTTGCGTCTGGCGCGTGCTTATCTCGCGCTCCGGCAGTGGGAAAAGGCCGAAGCCCAGTACCGGTTGCTGCTCGCCAGTGCGCCCACCCATTTGGAGGCGCGCCTCCAGCTAAGCGGCCTCTACGCCCAGCACGGCAAGCTGGCTAGGGCACTGCGGGTGTGCGAAGAGGCCCTAGCGCACAGTCCCCCGGACTCGGCCCGCTATAAAATTTACTTTGCGCTCGGTCATCTCTACCACGCACAGGGCCGTATTGAGGAGGCCGAGGCCGCCTTAGAGCGTACGTTGGCCCTAGCGCCTACTCACGCCCAAGCCTATAACAATTTGGGCAACCTCTACCTAGCAAAGAACGATCTTCAACAGGCGGCGACGGCTTACCAAAAGGCGCTTGAGGTAGCGCCCGACTTTGCCGAGGCCCATTACAACTTGGGCCACCTCTATGCCCAACAGAAGGCCCGTGCCAAGGCCGAGCGCCAGTACCAAGCCGCTCTGCGTGTGGATTCTACTTACGCCAGAGCGCATTATGCACTTGGCGTTCTCTACCAAGAGGCGGCGCAACCTCGCCAAGCCATCCGCGCGTACAAGCATTTTCTCGCGCAGTGGCGGGGCGATCCCCGCCTAACCCAATCTGCTCAAGAGGCGTTAGCACGACTGGCAGATTCCCAGTAGAGCAGGCCCATAGATAGCGGTCATTCCACGACCGCGCTACATTGTTGCAACGAGGAGAAACGAGGATAACAATGAGAACAGCATTCGCCGGCATTTTCTTAGTCGCGCTGCTAGCCACCGAGGCGGCAGCCTTCTCGCAAACCGAGTTCCATCTGCAGTACGGCAAACACAAGAATCCATTCTCGTCAGCCGAGCAACAGACTCTTGTCTTTACCGTGCAACAGGCTGCGGGATGGAAGTTGGGGGATAGCTTCTTCTTTATCGACTACCTCGATGACGACGAGCGCGACGGTTTCAACGATCGAGATTTCTACGGCGAGTGGTCTCCAACCCTGAGTTTTGGCAAGCTGGCCAACAGGGAATTGCGCGTCGGCCCCATTCGGGATTTTGCCCTGATTGCTGGGATCAACGTCAGCGGCGACGACAACGTCGTGAAATACCTGCCCGGTCTGCGGGCCTCTTGGGACCTGCCGGGATTCCTGTTCCTGAATACGGACCTGACGGCCTATATAGATGACAACATTGGCGGCGAAGGCGGTGCCCCCAAAACTGACAACAGCTTCCTACTGAACGTCAATTGGGCCTTGCCCATCAATGTTGGCAGTCTGTCTCTGGCGATTGTCGGTCATGCCGAGTACTTGGGCGGTCGCACCAACGAATTTGGTGAAGAAGTCAAAAGTTCCATTCTCTCTCAGCCGCAGTTTACTTGGGATCTAGGCAAAGTGGTCGGAGCGCCCAATCAGCTCATGGTCGGCATTGAATACCAGTACTGGCTCAACAAGCTCGGAACGGACGAAGATGAGAGTACGGCCCAGTTGTTGGTGGTATGGCGTCTCTGAATGACGGAGGCTTTTGGCGCGAGTTGCACAATCGTCGCATATTTTCCGGGGCAATGATATAGACCTCGCAGGCTTGGCAGTGCAACCTGACTGAAAGGGTGAATTAGGCAATGGCGCAAGTAAATGAATACATCCGCTACGAGCCGGACGAGCGCCCTCCCCACTCCATCGCTGCTGGGGTTGGCTTTCAGGCCGCAGTGGTTATCATCGCGCCGGTGGTGCTCAGCGCGATTATTATTGGCCGGGCGGCCAACCAGCCGGAGAGTTACCTGACTTGGATCGCCTTCGCGGCGCTGCTGATCAGTGGCGTGAGCACGGTTCTGCAAGCGGTGCGGGTCGGGCGGATCGGGGCCGGGCACGTGCTCGTCATGGGTACTTCAGGTGCCTTCATCGCGGTCTGCATCACGGCACTGGTGCAGGGCGGACCGTCCCTGATGGCGAGCCTGATTGTCGTCTCGTCGCTGTTTCAGTTTGCCTTAGCCGCGCGGCTTTCGCTATTGCGCCGGATCCTCACACCAGTTGTCTCCGGCACGGTGATCATGCTGATCGCCGTCACGGTCATGCCGATCGTGTTCGGCTTGCTGACGGATGTGCCCGAGGGCACGCCGTCGGCCGCTGCCCCGACTGCGGCCGGTGCGACGCTCGCTACTCTTGTGGTGTTGGCGCTGTGCGCCCCAGGGGCTTGGCGACTGTGGGCACCGCTCATCAGTATTGCGGTGGGTTGCGCTGTGGCGGCCCCCTTTGGACTGTTTAACATTCAGCCCGTAATCGACGTGCCTTGGATCGGTTTCCCCGATGGTGCGTGGCCGGGATTGGACCTGACGTTCAGTGCAGAATTCTGGGCGTTGCTGCCGGCGTTTGTGGTCGTAACCTTGGTAGGTGCGATTGAGACCATTGGCGACGGCATTGCCATTCAACGGGTCTCGCGGCGTCGGCCGCGGGCAACTGATTTTCGCTTGGTCCAGGGCGCTCTCAACGCCGATGGGACGGGCAACCTGTTGTCCGGGCTGCTCGGGGCACCCCCCAACACGACCTACTCGACCAGCATATCGCTCGCCGAACTCACTGGGGTTGCCGCGCGCCGCGTTGGGGTGTATGTCGGGGCCATCTTTGCGGTGCTGTCCTTATCGCCCAAGGTGACGGCCCTGCTGATTGCGATTCCCAATCCCGTGGGCGCGGCCTATGTAACCCTGCTGATAGGCATACTTTTCGTGCAGGGTATGAAGCTAATCGTTGAGAGCGGCCTCAATAGCCGCAAGGCCGTGGTGGTGGGGCTGTCGTTTTGGATTGGAGTGGGCTTTCAGAATCAGGTGATCTTCGCCGATTTACTGGGTAAGACGTGGGGCACCTTGCTCGGCAACGGCATGACCGCTGGGGGTATTGCCGCAATTTTGCTGACTGCGTTTATGGAGTTGACGGCTCCGCGTCGCCGACGCCTAGAGGTCGAGTTAGCCGTTGCTTCGCTGCCCAAGATCGACGAGTTCCTCCGCGCCTTTGCCGCGAAAATCGGCTGGGACGATCCGGCGACCGAGCGGCTGTGCGCTGCCGGAGAAGAGACTTTGGCGATTCTGGCGCAACAAGCTGAGGACGATGCGGCCAACGGACGGCACTTGATTCTCACCGCACGGCCCGCCGAGGGGGCGGTGGAACTGGAGTTTTTGGCGACTGCTGCGGGGGAAAATCTCGAAGATCGGCTGGCGTATCTGAGTGAACAGCCCGAAATAATAGACGAAGGCGAGGTTTCGTTCCGGCTGTTGCGGCACTACGCCTCTTCGGTGCGACACCAGAAATACCACGACTTAGATATCATTGCGGTGCAGGTCGAGCGCGTGCCTTAGAGGTAAGCCGACCGGTGTTATTCGTGCAGATGGTGCTCGGCCCGTTTGGGATGTTCGACAGCGAACTTAAAAGAGGGCAGCGCTAGAATCTCCAGTTGTTCCCGTCCCTCGGTCACCCGGATGATCGCGTTCACTGGCACTTTGTCGAACACCTGCTCCTCGCCACTTTTCGGCCAAAGAACCACTAGCTGCGCCACCCGCTCCGCTGAACCCAACCCCACGTACTGACGCAGTGGATTGCCGCCAAAACTGCCGCCGCTGCCGACCCACCGGTACAGCGACCGCCTTTGGCCGCCCTCCACCACATCGACCCGTAGCTGCGTCCCGATCCCCGATCGATTCGACTCTACCCCTATTACCTCAATAGCTAGCCAGCCGTGACCAAATCCTGGATTTTCGTATAGCACATCGGCGAAGCCGTCGCTGCGATAGGCTCCGCCCATCTGCTCGAATATATCCACATCGCCATCGTGGTCTAAATCGGCAAATACGACCCCATGCCCCTTCTGCAGATGCCCCAACCCGCTGGCAAAAGTCACATCGACAAAGCGCTGACCCGCTTGATTCCAATACAGCACATTGGGCATCAGTTCGGCGTAATCGGTGTCGCCGGTGCCCAAGTAGAAATCCAAAAAACCATCGTGGTCTAAATCGCCAAAGTTGGCTCCCATAGGTTTGGTCGGCTGCGCGAGGTGGCGGTCTTGGGATACGTCCGCAAAGCCGCCTCGGCCATCGCCGCGATACAGCCGCGCCTGTTCTACGGATACTGAGTGGCCCAAGTGCGCGGCGGCGATGTCGGCGATGGTGGCCGAGTATGCGGCGACGAACAGGTCGAGGTAGCCGTCGTTGTCGAAGTCCCAGAACCAAGCTGGGAAGCTGGCCCGAGGGGAGACGACGCCGAGGGTGGGAGCCACATCGGCGAAGGTACCGTCGCCTTGATTGTGGTAGAGCCGGTTGGGCTGCCCGAGGTTGGATACGTATAGATCGGGCCAGCGGTCCCCGTCGTAGTCGCCCCAGACGACGGCTTTGGCGTGGGCGTATTGGTCAACGCCAGCGGCGGGAGCCACATCGGCGAAGGTGCCGTCGCCTTGGTTTTGAAAGAGTTGGCCGGGGGCTACAAAGGTGTCGGTGGTTTCATTGCCGATGTAGAGGTCGAGATCGCCGTCGAGGTCGTAGTCGGCCCAAGCGGCGGTTTGGGTTGGGTAGTGGTCTCGTCCTAAGCCGGCGGCAAAGGTCGCGTCGAAGAAGGTGCCATCGCCTGCATTCCGCAGCAGCGAATTGGGATGCTGGCCATGCTCGCCGAACCAAGCCCCGCGCAGGACCAAGAGGTCGAGGTGGCCGTCGTTGTCGTAGTCAGCTTGCACCAAGTTGAGTCCGCCCAACAGCCCGTTGAGGTTGGCCTCCTCGGTGCGGTCCGCAAAGGTGCCGTCCCCCCCATTGCGGAAAAAGCGCAGTTGTCCGGCCAAGTCCGATGTCGAGACGAAGAAATCGAGATACCCGTCGCCGTCGAAGTCGTCGGCCACGGCCCCGCCCGAGAGGCTGAAGGTGTCCAATCCGAGCGCAGGAGCCACATTGACCCAGCGTGGGAACGCCGCTTGGGACTCAAAGGCTTCGGGGGGAATCCGGTGAGCGGGCGGCACCCTCTCGGGATACTGCCCCAAGGTCATATAGGCGATGTTGAGCAGCCAGCGGGCACTTAGGCGTAGGCGCTCCTCTGCGGCGGTATTATCGAGCACGGCTTGGAAATAGGGGATGGCTTGGCTCGATCCTTCGGGGAGGGTGTGGAAGCCGCTGGGGCGAATGGGCAGGATGCAGTGGTCGGCGTTGGGGTTGAGGACGCAGTTTTGGGTTTCCCCCAAGCGCAGCCACGCCAGCCCTAGGCGAAAGTGTATCTCATTTACTACCTGAGCAGGGACCGAGTGTTGGCCCGCGAGCATCTCTTTGGCCGCGGTGAGATGGTCTATGGCACGGCGTTCCCGCCCCAAGAAAAGTTCGGCGACCCCCAAGCGAAAATGGAGGCGAATTCGGTCTTGGACGGGAGCTGAGTTGGGCAGCGCCTGCAACTGATCTTCTAACTGTCGTAGCTGACCTTCGCCTTGATAGGGATTCTCGTCGAGATTTTGCGCGCGAACCTCCGCCAAAAGGGCCACCATTTTTCGATGGCTTTCCTCTTGCGAAAGTGAGGCGGCGTGGCTAGCCGAAATCGCGAAGAGTAACAAGAAGGGCAGCACATAAGACAGAAATGGCTGCGAGATGCCCGCGTTCCGAAGAGGCGCTGCTAGGGCCTCTAAGTCCGTGCATCGCTCCCTAGGCTGCTTTCTCATAAGGGAAACGCAAACGTCGGCCCATTGGCATACCGACGCATCCCGATCTCCAACGTCTCCCCAGCCCCTGGCGCTAGCTCCACTGCAAAGGACGAGTCATCTATTGCGGTTTCCTTTCCGCCCACGCGCACGCTCGTAAACTGGTGCTCGGCATAGGCTCCGCCCTGCACGATTACTGCGCGTCCGGCTACTGGGTCTGTGTTTACCAGCGTCAGCGTCATGGAGTCGGTGCCGAGCCGTTCCACTAGCGCCCCTACGCCCTCGGGCATTCCCGCCCGCCCAGCCTGCGGATCGAAGTAGCGCACTCGGCAGTGCAGCGGCGAGCCGTGGCGCGGCGTCAGCCCGCCCAACATGAGTTGGGTTAGTCCGCCCGGAATGGCCGGATTGAATGGGTTGGGATTGTCCGACAGTCGGGTGTCTGGCGTCGTTGGGTCGCGGCGCACCTTCTCCATTTGCGTGCGGAGGCGGGCAAAGTCGGCCTGTAGCGCCGCTTCCGGGTAGGTGGAGTCGCGTCCCTCCAAGAAGCCGAACCAGCCGCTGTCTGCGTTTAGCCGGCTCAGATCGGCCCGGTCCATCGACCAGTAGTACACCTCTTGCGCTCCCTGTGCGTACTTTGCCGATTGGAACTCGTACCAGCCTTCGTCTCCGTGCATATGCGGGTACATCATTTGACCGTCGATTTCTTTTCCGTTGGCATTGATTTTGTCGATCATCTGTCGCCACACATCGACGAACTTCTGCTCGCCCGACAGCAACAGCGCGTTGCCAAAGCCCGAAATCCCCAACCCGTGCGTGTTGCGGCTGGACATTTCCCCGGTCTGGGGCACTTCAACGGTAAAGGCCCAGCCGTAACACCCTCCGTACCACTTGCCATCGCACTCGCCGCCGATGGTCCCATCGAGTCCGATATTGGTCGGGATGATCCCGTCGTTGGCCAGCGTGCGCTGCCGCCAGGCTTCGACGTATTCGAGTACCCAGTCCTTGTACTGGCCCTCGCCCGTCAGCGCGTACGCGTTCAGTCCCAAGGCCGTCGCCACCATGTTCTGCGGATGGTCGCCGACGACATCGGTGTAGTCTTTGAAGTGGGCCAGCATCTCCTCGAAGTTGCGCTCTCCGTGCAGGGGAATGAAGCGCTCCTGCACCTCGTCGAGCGGATCGCCGGCCCAATCGAGCGCCGTGGCCTTGCGCAGCAGCGGGCCGCGGCTGCCGTTGAACAGGCTCTTGATGATTTTGCGTTCCGGATCGTAGTTGGGTGCCTGGGGATCGTCGCCCATGTAAAATCCGGCGAAGCGCCGCACCCGCTGCTCAAAGGCTTGTTCGCGTGGATTCATCAAGCCGTGCAGGTTGAACGTCGTCAGTCCTTCTCCGTTGTGTACCCAATCGAACATCACTGGGAATTCGCGGTAGTACATCCCGTCCCGGGTAAAGGGCACTTCCGTGGTCTTGGCCTCGGTGTATTGCTTGAGATGCCCCTCCCAAGCTAACTGGCACATATCGTACAGATGGGCTCCACCTCCTAGCACGTAGAGCACGGGCCAGTGGACTAGGTTCTCGATGGCGTCGTCCGGCCCGTCGTTGCCGCCCCAGCGCGGGATGCACTCCAAATATCCCCGCTCGTCGAAGTATTTGTCGAAGAATTCTGTGCATCCCCTCGTTTGCGCTCGAATCAGTTCCCACTCCAGCAGCGCCCAAGCAGGCGGCGGCATTGGCGTGTCAATGGCGATGGCGCGGGGATTTAGATAACTCATGGATTGCTCCTTTTTGGTAAATAGGTTGTGTGCGTCTGTCGGTACGATTTGGCACCGGTCAAACTGCGGGATTCGCGCCCCGTAATGAGCATCATAGCCAGCGCAGGGTCAACCAAACGCCGCTCGTTTCGTTGACAAAGAGCCTGTCGCGCAATATGTATTTTGCCAGCCGACGACCGCAATGCACACAGGAGTTCTGCGAAAAACATGGCGCAACCGCCTTACCCGCAGCACCTCAATCCCAAGCTGACGCCCGAAATCGCCGAGGATGTGGCTTTCTTTCGCAAGTGGGGCTACCTCGTCGTCGAAGACGCCATCACCGAGGCGCAGGTTGAGATTCTACGCATGGCTCTTGATGCGGCCTGTGCGCGCGGGGACAGCAGGCAGTTTATCCACCAGCTCTTAGAAGAGGACGAGGACTTTGCCTTCCTGCTCGACAACCCGCCTGTACTGGAGAGGATGCAGGCCATTCTGGGCACTTGCGTCCAACTTCACAGTGCCACCGCCCGCATTACTGAGTCGGGACAGGAGGAACAGAACTGGCACCGCGACGTGCCTTGGCCCATTGATCCCGACGGCACGCCCTACGGCGCATTGCCCGGTCAGATCAACTGCGGCTATTACTTGG
>JAJEEZ010000217.1:0-5400 GCA_022820705.1 Candidatus Latescibacterota bacterium
GCACCTCAGCCCGCACGGCGCGGGCGGTGCGCTGGGGGTGCGTCATCCAAAACTGCATCTGGGCATCGCTGGTGTCGGTATGGGCGGGTTGCTCATCGGCTCCGGCGGTATCTGCTCCGGCGATGAGAAAAACGGCGGCTAGCACGGCCGCAAATCTGTGCATTGTCCTTCCTTTTTGGTTGAGGATAGCAAAGGGATCCGCTTAGAATTCAAGCTCCCCTGCCGATTGAACAATGTCAAAAGTGGGTGTGGGCGTACTGCGGGTGGGGGACCGTCGGGCTTGTCTCGATAGTCCAATGTGACTACAATTATCCTAATGTAGTTACAAGGAGAGCCTAATGAACGCATCCGTACGCGACCTGAAGAGCAGGTTGTCGCGCTACCTTCGGCAAGTCCAGCGGGGAGAGACGGTCGTCGTAACTTTGAGGGGGAAGCCTATCGCCCGCCTCGTGCCGCTACCGCCTCTTCTGTTGGAAGAGCGACTGGCAACCTTGCCGGGGGTCAATGCCGGAACCGGGGGAAAACCGAGAGGTGCCACGCGCCCTGTGCGCGTCAAACCCGGAGAGAAAAGCGTTGCGGACATCGTGGTGGAAGAGCGACGGTGATCCTCTTTCTCGACACATCGGCTCTCGTCAAGCTGTACGTTGAGGAGGACGACTCCGAGACGGTACGCGGCTGGGTGGATGTGGCCGAGGAAGTTGCCTGCCAGTGGATCGCATACGTGGAAGCGCGATCCGCTTTGGCCGCCAAGCAGCGTTTAGGCGACCTGTCCGATGCAGAGCTGGAGGAATGCAAGAAGGAGCTGGAGGAGGATTGGGAGCGATATCACCGCGTCGCGGTCACCCAGACCCTTCTGCGACGAGCAGGTGCTCTAAGCGAACAACTCGGCGTGCGCGCCTATGACAGTGTTCACCTTGCGGGGGCTGAGTATCTGCAATCCTCACTAGGAGTGCCGATAACCTTTGGGTCCTTTGACCGCCGACAGGTCGATGCGGCCGCCCGGCTTGGAATGCTCATTCCGGCCCAGGGCGATGACCAGAGTGATGACCAGAACGAAGGCAATTCTTCTTCACCAACGGCATCTGCTTCGTAGCAAAGGAGATGGATTTGACGGATCTAGGAACACTGGATAGCGTTGATCTTCGAGAGGTATGGCAAAATGAAGCCACAGATTTCACACCGTGGCTGGCGAAGAACTTGGACTCTCTAGGTGATGCGCTCCAGATGGAGATCGATAGTGAGGATGTGGACACCGAGGTATCGGTTGGTAAGTACTCGGCTGACATACTGTGTCGAGATTCAAGTGACAATTCACGGATTGTAATAGAGAACCAATTCGGCAGCACCAATCACGATCATCTCGGCAAGCTGCTCACTTATGCGTCTGGATTAGATTCCGATCCTCCGTTAAGATCAGTGATCTGGATCTCAGAAACGTTCAACGATGAACATCGTTCGACTTTGGATTGGTTGAACAGAATTTCGCATGACGAGATTCGCTTTTTCGGCGTCACGATTGAGCTTCTGAAAATCGAGGGATCCAAACCTGCCCCGCGCTTCAATATTGTCGCCAGTCCCAATGATTGGACAACAGCAGTGAGGGCATCGAGCAGTGGTGAGGTGTCCGATCTTAAACGGCAATATTATCAGTTTTGGACCGCTTTAATTGAGCACCTGCCAAGTTCTGCGCCTAGGCTGAAGTCACCGAACCCGCTCCCAAGATCGTATTTTAACCTCGCTATTGGTAAGGCTGGGTTCGCGTTACAATGCAGGCTGAGTCAACAAAAAAAGCAATTACATGTTACCCTAGAAATAAAAGGGGGGAACCCTTACTACCACTTCGATCTCCTAAAGCAGCAAAAATCTGCTATTGAAGAAAAGATAGGTAGTCCACTAGAATGGCAAGGGAAGACTAAAGGTCGAGCATACAAAATTTCGCTGATCAAATCTGGCAACCCGACAGATGAATCTGATAGGGAAAACCAGATCAAATGGATGGCGCAAACGCTGAATAAGTTCGACACCGCATTCCGTGATCGTGTCCAGAATCTGACTACAGAATCCTCTCAGTAAAGGATATCGCCGCGCTTGATGCTCCCATCTGTAAAAGCATACATTAACCCCCGACCCCAACTAGTCCCCCCAACCAAAGGACAATTCCCATGAGCGGCCTCACCTCCGACCAACTCGACTTCTATCGCACCGAAGGCTACCTCCTCGTCGAGGATGTCATCGACCCTTCTGTATTCGACCGCCTCATTGCCGAAATCAATGCCATCGTCGATACCGCTGCCCAGGAGGCTCACGCTGCTGGCGAATTGTCCGACCTGCACGCGGACTTGCCCTTTGCCAAGCGGCTGGTCCACATCCACGCCCAGTTGGCCGATCCTTCCCCGTTGTTGGGTCAAGTCAACGGCAAGCTCAAAACCGAGGGCATGTTCGCCATTTTAACCCAACCGGCGCTGCTCGATATTGTGGAATCCGTGATTGGCCCTGAGATACTGGCTCATCCGCAATTCAATCTGCGCGCCAAATTGCCCAACCAAGACGCCACTGTGGTGCCTTGGCATCAAGACTTGGGCTATTTACAGCCCGACGCGGAAGAGACCTTCATGGTCAATTTTTGGATTCCCTTGGTCGATGCCACTCCTGAAAACGGCTGTATGGAAGTCATTGCCGGCAGCCATCGCGCCCCGCTCATCGGCCACGAACACGGCTTAGGGCCTGGGGCCAATTTCAAGGGCATCACCGATCAGTACTTGCCCCCCGGCGAGCAAGTTAGTTGTCCGATCAAAGTCGGCGGCGTGCTGCTCATCCAGCACAAGACCATCCACCGCTCCATTCCCAACCTCTCCGACCACATCCGCTGGAGCCTCGATCTGCGCTACAGCGACCCGGCGCAGCCCAGCGGCCGCGACGGCGTTCCCGGTTTTATCGCCCGCAGCCAAGCCCACCCCGAGTCGGTGGCCCAGAGCCTGGACGACTGGTTGGCGTTGTTCGAGACCTCCTCGCCAGAATTAAAAAGGCAGGTGCAGGCTATCTTGGACAAAGTGCCTGAACGTCCGGTGCCCG
Organism: Candidatus Latescibacterota bacterium; assembly: GCA_022820705.1. Taxonomy (GTDB): domain Bacteria; phylum Latescibacterota; class UBA2968; order UBA8231; family UBA8231. Next base: position 3,073 of record JAJEEZ010000217.1, read on the forward strand.
AGTGGGACAGCAAGAGCGAGTAGGCCCAGAGTAAACCTGTTTTCAGATAGCTGATTCACCTCTTCGCCGTGCTTTTCGTGGCTCGGTACATTTGGCTCGTTGGTTAGTGTCTGGAAACCGCATATTCCCTAAACACTTTTTCGGAGATTACCATGCTCTACGACTTGCTTCTCAAAGGCGGCACCCTAGTTGATCCAGCCCAGCAATTGCACACAGTGCAGGACGTAGCTTTTACCGACGGCAAAGTCGCTGCGGTCGGGCCCGACCTGTCCGCGGACCAGGCGCGCCAAACGCTCGATGTTGCGGGACGTGTGGTGGCCCCTGGCCTCATCGACTTGCACGTTCACGTGTATTGGGGGGTCAGCCACTTCGGCGTCGAGCCTGATCCCACCTGTATAGCCCGAGGCGTCACCACGGTGGTCGATGCTGGCTCGGCTGGTGCCGATACCTTTCCCGGCTTCCGCAAGTTCATCATCGACGTCAGTGACACCCGCATTTTGGCCCAGCTCAATATCTCCTCGCAGGGCATGTTGACGCAGGAAATCGGCGAGTTTGAAATCCCCGAATACGCAGACGTGGACAAAGCCTGCCGCATGATCGAACAACACCGCGACCTCATCTTGGGCGTCAAGGTGCGGCTCACCCGCAATAGCATCGTCAGCGAGCGCTCGGGAATGCTGCCCCTGCACCGGGCTCGCGAGGCCGCGGATGCCGCTGGTCTGCCCATTATGGTCCATCCCCAAGACGCCTGGTGCGACAGCCTCGATGATGTGCTGGCCGTTATGAAACAGGGCGACATCCTCACGCATTGTTTCCACGGCATGAAGTGCGGCATCCTCGACGAGGCCGGCCAAATACGCTCTGCGGTACACGAGGCCGTAAAGCGCGGCGTGCTTTTTGATGTGGGGCACGGCGCTGGCTCTTTCTCCTGGGAGGTGGCTGAGACGGCGCTAAGTACTGGCCTTGCGCCGCATACTATCTCCTCAGACTTGCACGTGTACAATCTCCACGGACCGGTATATGACTTGATCAACGTCGCGTCCAAATTTCTCCACTTGGGCATGGATCTCGACACTGCCTTGGCCAAAGTAACCGCAGTGCCGGCGCAAGTCATTGGGATGCCGGACGAGATCGGCACCCTAGCAGTAGGTGCTTGGGGCGACGCCGTAGTGCTCGACGTGCGCCAGGGTCAGTTCCAATTGGCCGATTCGGGCGGGGAGATACGCACGGGCGACCAGCAATTGGAACCGCTGATTGTGGTCAAGGGTGGCCGAGTCTATCGTCAGTATTGAGACCCAACCAAGGAGAGGCTTGTGAGTTCATCTGAAAATCAGTACGACGCGATCGCCGAAGCCTATCAAGACTCAAAGCAATTGCCTTTTCGGGAATATATCGAAGCGTATTCCCTCTTTGAGATCTTGGACGATATTCGCGGGGCGACGGTTTTAGACTTGGCTTGTGGTGATGGGTTTTACACGCGCAAGATCAAGCAGGTCGGGGCGTTGGAGGTCACGGGGATTGATCTTTCCGCAGAGATGATCAAGTTGGCCGAAGACGCAGAACGCGCCCGTCCCTTGGGGTGTAAGTACTTGCACCGCGATGTGGCTGCGCTCGAGTTGGCTGAACCGGTTGATCTCGTGGTGGCTATGTACCTTTTGAATTACGCCAAGACTAAAGAAGAACTGCTCAGGTTTGTCGAGGTGGCTTATAACATGCTGCGGCCTGGGGGACGATTCGTCGGGTTCAATGACAATGTTCAGTGCGTTCCCAAGGGAACCCTTTCCCTGGCCCAATACGGATTGGAAAAAGTGTGCGCCGATGACCCGCGAGAAGGCGATGTTGTTTTGTACAAATTGACAAATGAAGATGGGACACAGTTTGAGTTTAAAAATTACTTTCTCAAACCAGAGACCTATCAATGGGCCTTTCAAAAAGTTGGATTTACCGATTTTCAATGGGTCGGCCCCTATTTGCACCCATCCCAGCAGCACAATCCATTTTGGGATGCCTTTATGGCGCATCCCCCAGTCATTGGCTTTAGCGCGGCGAAACCGTGAACACCAGCGAGGAGTACGGATTTATGAACACGAGGTACGCATTTTTACTGGTACTTGTCTGGACTATGGGTGCATTCGCAGAAGAGGCGACGGACGAGCGGAAGATATACGAAGTCGAAGAGATCACGGTGACCGGCTCCCGCATCAAAAGCGCGGAGACGCTCGCGCCAGCGCCGATTGTAGTTCTGTCAGCCGAGGAAATCAGGGCGCAGGGCTTGGCCTCTCTTGGGGACGTGTTGCAAACGCTCACCGTGCAGTCCAATGCGATCAA
>JAJEEZ010000382.1:0-4656 GCA_022820705.1 Candidatus Latescibacterota bacterium
CGAATCCATCCGTTAGGTATCTTCTTGTGCAACTTTCCCGATAGAACTCCTGCATAATCCATGCGTTTATACCTAAAGCGGGCCTTGATCGCCTTGCTGCTTTTGGCACCGATGTTGTACGGTGCCTTCGCCCTGACATCACACCCCGTAGAGCCACATCCCTACTTTGCATCAGGGGACGTTTTAGTCATTGCCCACCGAGGCGGTAAGGGACTAGCACCGGAAAACACCCTGACGGCCTTCACCCACTCAGCCGCGTTGGGAGTCGATGTGTTAGAAATGGATTTGCGCCAAAGCAGCGACGGCGCGCTCGTCATCCTGCACGACCGGCGCGTTGACCGCACGACCAACGGCCAAGGCGCAGCCGATAGCTTGACGCTCGCCCAATTGAAGCAACTAGACGCCGGCTACCACTTCAGCCTAGACGGCCAAACCTTTCCCTATCGCGGCCAAGGGATCGCAATCCCCACCCTAGACGAGGTATTTACAGCTTTTCCCAACATGCACTTTCTCATCGAAATCAAAAACGATTCCGCTGCGTTAGCACGCGATTTCTGTCGCACAATCCAGCGCTTCCAACTAAGCGATCGCGTCATCGCCGCTTCCTTCCACAGCCGCCCCTTAGAGACCTTGCGCCAAACTTGCCCCGAAGTGGCAACTTCAGCTTCTTCATCAGCGGGAATGTCCTTTATCTTTCTCCACTGGCTGCGACTCGACGCGGCTTACCACCCCGTCAGCCAAGCCTTTCAGTTCCCGGCCCGCTTGGGCAAAATCGACCTAATAGACCAGCGCTTCATCGCCCGCGCCCATGCCCACAACATCCAAGTCCACGTCTGGACTATCAACGATCCCGATGCCATGCAGCACTTCCTAGACCTAGGCGTCGATGGCCTAATCACCGACTATCCCGACCGCCTGCTCCACATCCTGAACCGCCAGCCCGCAGAGGAGACATCATGGGCGACACAGTAGCCCTGAACGTACAACACCTGACCAAAACCTACGGCACGGGGCCAAGCGCCCTGACCGTCCTCGACGATGTGAGTTTCTCCCTCGCGACCGGAGCTACCTGCGCAGTCGTCGGCCCCTCGGGCAGCGGCAAAACCACGCTACTCGGATTGTGCGCCGGGCTAGATCGCGCCAGCTCGGGCTCGGTCGCGCTCGACGGCGTGGATTTAGGCGGTCTCGACGAAGACCAGCGAGCGCATCTCCGCAGCGAAAAGGTCGGCTTCGTCTTCCAAACCTTCCAGCTCATCCCCACCCTCAGCGCCCTCGAAAACGCCATGGTGCCGCTCGAATTGCGCCGCGAGCCAAACGTCCGCGAGCGCGCCGTTGACCTCCTCGACCGAGTCGGCTTGGGCGACCGGCTACACCACTACCCAGCGCAGCTTTCGGGGGGAGAGCAGCAGCGCGTGGCGCTCGCGCGGGCCTTTATCAACCGCCCCGCGCTCCTCTTTGCCGACGAGCCTACCGGCAACCTCGACGACGGCACTAGCGGCAAAGTGCGGGACTTGCTCTTTAGCCTCAACGAAGAATCCGGTGCCACCCTAATTCTGGTCACCCACGATCTGACGCTGGCCCGCCTCACCCAGCGGATCATCCGCCTCCAAGGCGGCCGAGTGGCCGACGATCAGCTAGTCCCATGATAGTCTGGCTCGGCAAAATGGCTTGGCGCGACAGCCGCAGCCACCGCCGCAAACTGCTGCTTTTTACTTCTTCGATCTCCATCGGCATCGGTGCGCTCGTCGGCTTGAGCAGCCTCAGCTCCACCCTGCAGGAGGCGATGGACCAACAAGCTGCCGCGCTCTTAGGTGCCGACATGGCACTGACGAGCCGCCAGCCCTTCACACCCGCCACCGAGGCACTCATCGACTCGCTCGGCGGAGTTCAGGCGCGCCAAGTTGCCTTCAACTCCATGATTTACCTGCCCAAGAGCCAAGGCACCCGCCTCGCCCAGATCCGCGCCCTCGCTGGTCCTTTTCCCTTTTACGGCGAGCTAAAAACAGCACCGGCTGAGGCCGCCCAGAGCTTCCGCACCCAGCCTCATGCTCTCGTTGACGAGGCACTCATGTTGCAGTTTGGCGCGGCAGTCGGCGACTCGATCAAGATCGGCGACACGGTCTTCCTCATCGGTGGCCGCCTCCTGCGCATCCCCGGCGAGAACGCCCTCTTCAGCGACATCCAGCCGCGCGTCTATATCCCGATGTCCTACCTCGACGATACTCACCTGATCCAACGAGGTAGCCGCGTCACCTACACCGCCTTCTTCCACTTCCCCGAGCGGGATGTCCAAGCGATAGCCAAGTCCATCCGCCCGCACACCCGAGGTGACCGCCTCCGGCTCGAAACCATCGAGCGACGCAAAGCGCGCCTCGGCCGCACTCTCAACAACCTCTACCGCTTCTTAAACCTCGGTAGCTTTATCGCCCTGCTGCTCGGCGGCGTGGGCGTGGCCAGCGCCATCCACACCTATACGCGGCAAAAATTATCCACGGTCGCCGTGCTGCGCAGTCTCGGTGCCACAGCCCGTCAGACCGTCTTGATCTATCTAATCCAAGCCGGGGGCATGGGCTTGATCGGCTCACTCATCGGTGCCCTGCTCGGCGTCGGAGTCCTTTACTTGCTCCCTACCGTCCTCGCCGACGTGCTCCCTCTCCAAGTCGAGCCGAGCTTTGATTTCCTCGCCGTCTTGGAGGGTCTCGGCCTCGGCGTTGGCCTTTCGCTGCTGTTTGCCGCCCGGCCACTGATGGCCATTCGCAAGACCTCGCCGCTTTTGACTCTGCGCGCCTCGTTTGAAGACGACCAACCGGCCGACAGCGGTCTGCTGCGCTGGGCTTTGTATGTGGGAATCGTCCTGATAATCGCGCTCTTCGCCTTCCGGCTCACCGACCGCTGGCCGCTGGCCATTGGCTTTGTCGGCGGAGTCGGAGCCGCCTTTGCGCTTCTGACGTTTACCGCCCGCGCAATCATCTACGGCACTCGGCGGTTCTTTCCCGCCTCTTGGAGCTATATCTGGCGTCAGGGGCTGGCCAATCTCTACCGACCCAACAACCAGACCACGCTGCTGATGTTGGGCCTCGGGCTGGGGACTTTCCTGCTCAGCACCCTCTTCCTGACCCAGACCAACCTGCTGTCCCATATCAAAAGCGTCGGCTCCGACCAAAATCCCAACGTCGTGCTCTTCGACATCCAAACCGACCAGCGCCAAGAGCTAAGCACCCTCGTCGCCGGGATGGATCTGCCGCTGTTGCAACAAGTGCCCATCGTCACCATGCACGTCCACAGCGTTAAAGGCCAACCAGCCCGCGCCATACTCCGCGATACCACCAGCAACCGACGCCGACGCGGCAATTGGGCCTTGCGGCACGAGTACCGCGCGACCTACCGCGACTTCCTCACCGAGACCGAAGAGATCGTCGCCGGCACGTGGCGCAGCCAACCCTCGGGGGACACCCTCTACGTCTCCTTGGAAACAGGCGTCGCCTCCTCCTTGGGCGTTGGCGTTGGCGACTCGCTGACCTTTGATGTCCAAGGGGTGCCGATCGATGTGGTCGTCGGCAGTCTGCGCCAAGTCAACTGGCAGCGCATCATGCCCAACTTTTTGGCGGTCTTTCCCCCCGGCATCCTCGAACCCGCGCCGCAATCCCACGTCCTCGTCACCCGTGCTGCCACTACCGAGCAAATGGCCGCTCTGCAGCGGTCCACCGTACACCGATTCCCCAATGTCTCGGTCATTGATCTCGGCAGCATTCTCAGCACGGTTGATACCATCCTCGACAAGGTTTCGCTAGTGGTGCGCTTTATGGCCTTTTTCAGCGTCTCGGTTGGCCTGATCGTGCTCGTCGGCGTGATTGCCAGTAGCCGCTATCAACGCATTGAGGAAAGCGTCTTGCTCAAGACCTTGGGGGCCAGGCGTCGCCAAGTGGTAGCAATCATGGCGCTCGAATATCTGTTTTTGGGAGCTTTCGCTGCGGCGACGGGCGTGATTCTGTCGCTGGGGAGCGTCTGGGCCTTGAACCGCTATCTCTTCGAGATCAGCTTTGCGCCCGACTATCTGCCGCTGATCCTCGCCTTTGCCGCGGTCAGTCTGCTAACGGTCGCCGTCGGCATGATCTCCAGCCGAGGCGTCCACACCAGCCCACCCCTCGAAGTCCTGCGCTCGCTCGGCTAGCGGCGCAACTCCTCCAACACCGGCCCCAGCGTCGCCCACACGGTTTCGGCGACGATCTGGTGGCCTTCGACGTTGGGGTGGTTGCCATCGGGCAGATTCAGCGCGGGTTGGTCGCCCACACCTTCTAACAAAAAGGGGATCAAGGCCGCGTCGTTTTTCTCTGCCAACGCAGGGAAAATCGCCGCAAACGCCCCTGTGTATTCCGCACCCATATTGGGCGGCATCTGCATCCCGGCGATGACCAAGGCTACTTTGGGGTTTTTCGCTTTCACCCGCTCGACGATTTGCTGCAGGTTGGCGTGAGTGTCTTTGGGATCTATGCCGCGCAGGCCGTCGTTGGCTCCCAATTCGAGGACAAAGACGTCAATGGGACGGCGCAAGAGCCAGTCAATGCGGCGCAATCCGCCGGCTGAAGTCTCGCCACCAAGCCCGGCATTGAAGACTTCAAAGTTCCAGCCGAGCGAATCGATCCGCGCCTGCACCAA
>JAJEEZ010000059.1:0-4637 GCA_022820705.1 Candidatus Latescibacterota bacterium
GGGACCAATTGGTGCGCCAGCGTGCGATAGTCGAGATAGGTACTGCCGTTGCGACGCCAAGAGCCGAGATGCACTTCGTTGATGGAGAGAGGAGCTTTCACCCAGTTGCGCTCCCGTCGCGCGGCCATCCACGCGTCGTCGCTCCAGGCGAACGCATCGCCTCGGCAAACGGCGGAAGCAGTGTGGGGCGGCTGCTCGCCCGCAAAGGCAAAGGGATCGCTTTTGAGCAGGACGTCGCCGTTGCGGCTGAGGATTTCGTACTTGTAGAGCGCGCCCGCGCCCACCTCCGGGATGAACAGTTCCCAGACGCCAGACGCGCCCAGCGAGCGCATGCAGTGCCGCCGGCCGTCCCAGCCGTTGAAATCGCCGACCACGCTGACCCGGCGGGCACTCGGTGCCCACACTGCGAAATACGTGCCCTCGGTCCCGTCGATGCAGCGCGGATGCGCCCCCAGCATTTCGTAGGCGCGGTAGAGCGTTCCTTCGTTGAAGAGGTATTGGTCTTGGGGCGCGAACTGCGGCCAGAACGAGTACGGGTCGCGGCAGTAGCGCACCGCTCCCTGCGCGTCGGTCACTTCTAGATGGTAGGCAAAAGGTGTGCTGCGGCCCGTGATCCGCGCCTCGAACAGCCCGTCGGCATGGATTTTGGCCGCTGGAAAGCTCGCGTTTTGCCCATCCCGCTCGACGACCCGCACACTCGTCGCATCGGGCAAGAACGCGCGCACGACGCATCCCTCGTCTAAAGGGTGCATACCCAAGGCCGAGAACACATCGGCGCATTCGCCGTGGACAAGGGCTTCTATGGTCTGCGGCGCAAGCGTTACCTGCATGGTCGCATTTGCCGCGTTCGTCGGGGGGTGGTGGCCAAGATCATTCAGCGCGGCCCGAAAATTTCGTTCAGGTCAGCGGTGAAGCCGGCGAGCATGGGCGAAGTCATCGCCTGTCCCTCGCCGTAGATGGCTTCCACCTCGAAGGCTCCCTCTGCGAGTTGCAGCACCGTCACCGTCCGGGCGTCTGGATCGATCAGCCAGTATTCCTGCACACCGTGTTTCGCGTACAGGGCGCGTTTGAGCGTCCGGTCCCGGCCAGAGGTGGTGGGAGACAGGATTTCTACTACCAAATCCGGCGCACCGAGGACATTATCGCCGCCAAGCAGCAGGTGCGCTCGCTCGTTGGAGACGAACAGCAAGTCCGGTTGTACTACGTCTGTGTTTGACAGCACTACGTCGCAGGGGGCGTGGAAAACCTCGCCCAAGTTCCTCGTCTCTACGAATGTATGGAGCAGCGCTCCTAGCCTAGTGACAATTCGCTGGTGTCCTAAGTTGGGCGCGGGGGCCATAATCAATTCTCCGTCCAATAACTCATAGCGCTGGTCTTCTGGGGTGTGCCGGTAGTCCTCATAGGTGAACTTGACGGCTGGATTGGGGCTGAGCATAGCGCCCTCCTCTCTCGTCGCTCGATGAGCGATGTGCGAACTTCCTATCAACAAAAAGTAAAGTAAAACAAACCTCATCAACAGGGCGTGGGGAGTTTGGACATTCTGCCGACGAGCGGATGGTCGTCAGCAAATAAAGAGATAGGTTATATTGTAATGTTACGAACAAGAGGCATCTTGGGTAGTAGATGCTGCACTGCGCTCAGCATGACAAGCAAGTGAAGTTTCGGCTATTGCATAAAAAAATCGCCACTAGCGGCTGGGGGCTGTACCCGCTCGTCGCCGCCTCGGTTCAGCGCGCGCGCTATCTAAGCGATCTCAGTCGCGCCGCTGCGACTCCGATTTTGCCCCAGGGCAATTGCCGCTCGTACGGCGACGCCTGCCTGTACGAGCGCGTCGTCTCCACCCTGCCGCTCAAGCACCTGCTCGACTTTGATCCGCAGCGCGGGCTATTGCGCGCGCAAGCGGGCATTACCTTCGCGGAGATCATCCGCTTTGCCCTGCCCCAGGGTTTTTTCCCGCCCGTTACGCCGGGGACCAAGTTCCCCACGCTCGGTGGCTGCATTGCCGCGGATGTCCACGGCAAAAACCACCACGCCGAGGGGTCCATTGCCGCCTTTGTCGAATCGCTGGACATGGTGTTGGCCGATGGCTCGCTAGTGCGCTGCTCGCGCAACGAGTGCGCCGATCTGTTTTGGGCCACGCTCGGCGGCATGGGCCTGACGGGGTTTATCTATGCGGCGACGCTGCGGCTGAAAAAGGTGCCGTCGGCGTACATTCGGCAGCGCGCCATTAAGACGGCGAATTGGGCCGAGACGTACCGCGTTTGCACGGAGACTCAGCATGAGTACACCTATTCGGTCGCGTGGATCGACGGGCTGCAAACGGGTCGGCGGCTAGGGCGCGGTCACGTGCTGCTGGGGGAACACGCGGATGAACGCGAGCTCAAGGGCAAGCCGCCCTTTGCCATCCACGGCGATGGCCGCTGGGCTGTGCCGTTTTTCTTGCCCGGGGGCGTGCTCAATGCCAAGTCGCTGAAGATGTTTAATGCCCTCTACTACCATCGCCAAGTGCGCCGCGAGACCAATGCGCTGGTCCACTACGATCCGTACTTCTATCCGCTCGACGCCATCCGCGACTGGAACCGCTTGTACGGTCGTCGAGGATTCTTGCAGTACCAGATCGCCGTGCCCTATGCCGATGGCGCGGAGGTGATCGCCGACTTGCTCGGGCGCATTGCCCGCCAGCGTGTGGCTTCGCCCTTGGCCGTGCTCAAGACGTTTGGGCCGCCGAGCGAGGGCTTGCTTTCTTTTCCTATCGCGGGTTATACCCTCGCGCTGGACATTCCCTTGCGCGACGCTGGGACGATTACCTTCTTGCGCGAACTGAACAAGGCTATCGTCGAGGCCAAAGGCCGCGTCTATCTGGCCAAGGACGCCATTTTGGAAAGGGAGGATTTCGCCGCCATGTATCCGCAACTGGACCAATTCAAAGCGGTCAAGCGCAAATACGATCCCGAATGCCGCTTCCGCTCCTGTCTGTCCGACCGCTTGGGGATTACGTGAGGGCCTTGGTTTTGGGGGCGAAGTCGGCGATTGCCCAAGCCATCGTCGAGCGCCTCGACGGGTACGACTTTGCGCTGGCCGCCCGCGGGTGTAGCGAGCTGGAGCCTTTTGCCGCGGATTTGCGGCTCAGAAACTCGTGCGAGGTGGAGCTGTTCGAGTTTGACGCCTTGGACTTTGGGGCGTTGGCGCGCTTGCCGCAGCAGGTTCACGAGCGCGGCGGCCCCTTCGACTTGGTCGTCCTCGCCTTTGGCTATCTCGGCGACGAGCACGCCGCACAGCGCGATACGGATGCGCTAGCTCACATCCTCAACGCCAACTTTACCGGCGCGGCCATTGCGCTGGCGCATTTGGCCAATTATCTGGAGGAAAGGGGCGCGCCGACCGGTATTATCGCCATCTCGTCTGTGGCCGGTGATCGGGGCCGCCAGGGCAACTATGCGTATGGGTCGGCTAAGGGAGGGCTGTCGATTTTCTTGCAAGGGCTGCGCAATCGGCTGGCTGCGACCTCCGTACACGTTTTGACCGTCAAGCCTGGATTCGTCGATACGCCTATGACGGAGGGACTGGACGGACTTTTTTTGGTCGCACCACCGGAGCGAGTGGCCGCTGACATTGTGCGCGCATATCGGCAAAAGAAGGACGTGCTCTACACGCCGTTTTTTTGGCGCTGGATCATGCTCGTGATCAAGAGCATTCCCGAGCGCATTTTTAAGCGGCTGAAGTTGTGATGCGCTAGCCGCTCGCCGTTGTTCAGGAACGGGATGACCGAATACCGCGGTCGGTGATAAAGTTCCGATAGCGGGCAAATGCGGCATTGACTTTCTCTGGGGTGAGGCCGTAGTCCCTCAGGTCGTAGCGGTGCTGCTTCTCCCGTCGGCGTTGCTGTGCCTGCCGCTCCTGCCAGTCTTCCATGGCGTCGATGGCTGCTTGTTCCAAGGTCCAGCCAAAGTGTTTATAGATGCTGCGAATCACACCAAACGGATCCTCGATCAGATCGACGTAGTTCACGTCCATCCAGCGGTGCTCCAGTTCGGGATGAGCTTCCCGGAAATGCACGGCTCTATCCATCATGCCGCTCATTAAAGCCAACTGCTCGGCACCGAAGGTTTCTCGCGGCTGTGGCTCGTAGATAATCGAGTGCGTTCGTTCTACGAAGCTATTCCAAGACCCCATAAATTGCGTAGGTTCGCGATGGGTTTGGATGAAAAGGGCATCGGGGTAGGTTTCGACGAGGGTCTCCAGCTCCATGAGATGAAAGGGCATCTTGAACAGCCACTGCGCCTGGTGTTCAGGCTGACGCTGCCGGTGCTGCCAAGTAATATTCTGCATGGTTTGGCGGTGGTGGGCGTAGGCACGCTGCGAACCGGTGGCGGTCAGCCAACGTCCGAATTCCGGAATGCGGAATCGAACGATAAGGGTCCACGACCCGAAGGCCATACTCAGGATCGGGAAATCCTCCGACGGTTCGTCCACGTCGAAATCGTGAACCCCCTCGAAAAGCTCGAGGGCATCCGAAGAGTTGAGCAGATCCTCGACCCACGTCCGACGGGGGTCGTCCGGGGTACAACCTATGGTGGCATATTCACTCTTTGACAGGCGTGGCGCAGTGTACTCGTAGCCCTGCAATGCCAAAAACC
>JAJEEZ010000075.1:0-6627 GCA_022820705.1 Candidatus Latescibacterota bacterium
ATCCCCAGACGGAGCGCGTCATCTGCGCCACAGACGCCGGCCGTGAGGGCGAACACATCTTTCGCCTGATCTACGAGCACGCCCGCTGCAAAAAGCCGTTTAGCAGACTGTGGGTTTCGAGCCTGACCGACGAGGCAATTCGCGGCGGCTTCCGCGCCTTGCAGGAAGGAGCGGCCTTCGATCATCTCGCCGCGGCCGCACGGGCGCGCGGTCAAGCCGACTGGCTGATGGGCATGAACCTGACCCGCGCCTACACCGTCCACAACAAGGCGCTCTGCACCATCGGCCGCGTGCAGACGCCGACCCTGTCCATGGTGGTCAAGCGCGATGCGGCAATTGCCAGCTTTGTAAAGGCGTACTTTTACGAATTGGTGGCGCAGTTAGAAGAGGGCTTTGCCGCCAAGTACTGCAAGGATGGCCAGACCCGCATCGACAAGAAGGAGGAAGCCGAGCGCCTGCATCGCCAACTCAGCCCCAACAAGGTCGGCACTGTCCGCAAAATTGAGCAGAAAGTCAAAAGAAACCGGCCTCCCCCCCTCTACGACCTCAACAACCTCCAGCGCGACGCCAACCGCTGCTTTGGCTTTACCGCGGCGCAAACCCTCGAACGCGCCCAAGCCCTGTACGAAACCCACAAGCTCATCACGTACCCGCGCACCGAGAGCCGCCACATCTCCGAAGACATGGTGCCCAAGCTGCCCGGCATCTTGGAGAAGCTCGCACACCCGCAAGCATCAGTCGCATTGGAGCGCCTGCGCGGCGGCCACCGGCTCAGCAGAGCGTATGTCGATCGCACTAAGCTCACCGATCACCACGCCATCATTCCCACCGGACAACAGCCCGCCCCCAATCTCGCACCCGACCTACAGAAGGTGTACGACTTGGTAGTGGCGCGCTTTGTCGGCATCTTTCTGCCTGACCAACAGGTCGAAGAGACGACCGTCTTGCTCGACATCGGCGGTGCCGACTTTGTCGCCAAAGGATCTGTCGTCTTAGAGGCAGGCTGGACGGTGGTAGCCATACGGCCTCCAAACGCTGCAAAGAGTAAAGAGAAGGAAGACGACGACCAGCGGGCGCTCCCGCCGCTGCAACAAGGCCAGCAAGTTCACGTAACGAGTATGGATGTGGTCGAGAAGGAAACCCAGCCGCCGCGCCCCTACACAGACGCCACACTCCTAGCGGCAATGAAGAACGCCGGCCGCGAAATCGAGGACGACGAATTAGCCGCAGCCATGAAGGAATCGGGGCTGGGCACACCGGCCACGCGGGCCGAGACCATCGAAAAGCTGCTTCGCACTGGCTATGTAGTCCGCGACCGCAAGGCAATCACCTCGACGGAGAAGGGCAAGGCACTCGTGGGCTTGGTGGCCGAATCGCTACGCAGCCCAGAGCTGACGGGCGAATGGGAGCAGCAGCTCAAGGAAATCGAGGAAGGTCAGCGGCCGGTGGCGGGCTTCTACGAAGGAATCACCGATTTGGTGAGGACGCTGGTACCCAAAGTCCAGCAAGGACCGGCACTCTCGCCCGAGCAAGCGGCGCAGGCACAGGGCAAGAAGAGGGGCAGCGGTAAGAGCAGCGGCAAGGTGTTAGGGCCTTGTCCCAAGTGCAAAGAGGGCCAAGTAGTAGAAAACGCCAAAGCGTACGGATGCAGTCGCTACCGAGAGGGATGCAGCTTTACTATCTGGAAGACAGTGGCGCACAAGAAGCTGACCGAAAAACAGGCGCAGTTGTTGATGGCCAACAGCCGCACCGAAAAGATGCAGGGCTTTACTTCCAAGGCCGGCAAGAAATTTGCGGCGCGGCTCAAATTCGACGATGAGTTCAAGGTCGTCTTCGAGTTTGACGACGGGCCGCGGAATGGCTCCTCAAAGTCGAAGGGACGCCCCTCACCCCAAGAGAAGCCGCCAGCGGAAGTCGCCCAATCCACCTCCCCCCTCACCTGCCCCAAGTGTCAACAGGGACAAATCATCGAGGGCCAGCGCGGCTTTGGCTGCAATCGCTATCGCGAGGGGTGCGACTTCGTAGTGTGGAAGGAAATGGCGGGCAAGAAGCTGACCGAAAAGCAAATCCACACCTTGATCGCCAAAGGCAAAACCAACGTAATCAAGGGTTTCAAAAGCAAAAAGGGCAACAAATTCGACGCGCGGTTGAAGCTCGGGCCGGAATACAAAGCCGCGTTTGATTTTCCCACTGATGCACGCTGATATGGCCATCCAACGCTGTCCGTGGCTCGACCTCGATAAACCCGACTACGTCGCTTATCACGACCGCGAATGGGGTGTGCCGGTCCACAATGACCGCAAGCACTTCGAGTTTCTCACCCTCGAATCCGCCCAAGCCGGCCTCAGTTGGTACACCGTCCTCCGCAAGCGCGCCAACTACCGCAAAGCCTTCGCCGAATTCGATCCCGCCAAAGTCGCCTGCTTCAACGCAGCCAAAGTCGAACAGATGCTCCAAGACCCCGGGCTGATTCGCAATCGCCGCAAGATCAGCGCGGCCGTGGAAAACGCTCGGCACTTCCTCGCCATACAGGACGAATTCGGCAGCTTCAGCGCCTATATTTGGCGCTTTGTCGATGGGGAGCCTATCGTCAACGAGTTTCGCACCCTCGCCGATTTACCGGCCACCAGCCGCGAGTCCGATGCCTTGAGCAAAGACCTCAAAAGCCGCGGCTTCAAATTCATCGGCTCAACCGTCATCTACGCCCACATGCAGGCCACTGGCATGGTCAACGACCACGTACTCGACTGCTTCCGCCGCAGTCAGATTCTCGACGAAGGCTAGGTACTCCCACCGTTTCCATGCTCAACAACGCATCCAACGCAGCAGTCTGAAAAATTGCCAACCTAGCGCGGCTTGCGTACCGTTTCCAACCCGACCTTTTCACCCCACCAAGGAGCCCTTCATGCACGTCGGCACCCAGCAGTTCACTACAACGGACGAGGACCTCGAATATCTGGCTCGTCACGGAGTCTTCAACAAAAACGAAAACTTCATCACATTCCACCGCGAATACGGTTGGGACGTCGAAGAATTGGTCGCCAAGAAGGAAAAGTGCGCTCGCTTCGGCATCAACATGGAGATGGTCGCCCTGCCCATGGCCCAGTTCAACGTCAACGGCGACGGCGTGCCCAACTTTATGATGGGCAACTACGAAGAGGGAGATAAGGAAATCGATCTGGTCATCAACATGGTGCGACAGGCGGCCGAAGCCGGCATCCCAGCCATCAAGTACTACCTCTGCGCCCTCGAAAACCAGCGCACCGAAAGCACGCCCCCCGGCCGCGGCGGCTCCATCTACAGCACTTGGGACCTCGAAAAGGCCGACGCCGATACGCCGCGCTACGACAAACCAGTCACCGCAGAGGAAAACTGGCGTCGCATCACCTACTTCTTGGAGCGAGTCATCCCGGTCGCCACCGAGTGCAAGATCCGCATGGCCTGCCATCCCTGCGACCCTTGGCTGCCGCCCGGCTATAGGGGCGTCGATCGCGTGATGGGCGGCTTTGACGGCTTCAAGCACTTTATCGAGATCTGCCCCAGCCCCTACCACGGCGTCAATCTCTGCTTGGGCTGCATGGCCGAAAGCGTCGAAGATCCGCTCAACGAAGTCCCCGAAATCATCCGCTACTTAGGCTCGCGCAACAAAATTTTCCTCTGCCACTTCCGCAACATCGTCGGCAAGCGCAACAAGTTCCAAGAGGTCTGGCCGGACGAAGGGGTGATGAACATGCACCGCAATATGCAGGCGCTCAAAGAAGTGGGCTATCAGCACATGTGCGTCCCAGATCACGCGCCCGGGCACAAGGATCCCCACAGTATGCGCCAAGCTTGGGCGTACGAGTTCGGCTATATCCAAGCCATGATCCAAGCGGTGATGGACGAGAATGGAGCGCGCTAGGTAGCCCATGAGCACCCCCCATCCACTGCGCGACATCGAGCGCATCGACGGCCCGCCCGGTCCGTATCTCGAAGCAATCGGCACTGTTTTCGCCACCTTCGGCGCGCTCACCCAAGACTCGGGCAATGTCTCCTATGGCGTGCAGGTCGGCGACGAGTCCTTCTTCGTCAAAACCACCGACCCCGAGGCCGAGGTATTCAGCGACCACGCCGCCCGCGTGACGCTCCTGTACAATGCGGCTCGACTCAGGCGCAGTTGCAATCATCCAACCTTGCCAGCGCTGCACCACATCGTCGCAACTTCACACGGCCCGGCGCTCGTGTACGATTGGGTTGACGGCGAGTGCTTACATGGCGGACGCGACGATCCGCAATCGGCGCATCAGCGATTTCGCCACCTGCCCACCGACGCCATTCTCGCCGTGCTCGACGCGATCTACGATTTGCACGTCCAACTCACCCAGCGCGGGTGGATTGCCGTGGATTTCTACGATGGCTGTCTGATGTACGACTTTGAGCGCCAAGCCATGCACATCGTAGATCTCGATAACTATCACTTGGGAGCGTTCACCAACCAGATGGGGCGAATGTTTGGCTCGACGCGCTTCATGGCACCCGAGGAATTTGAGCGCGGCGCACTAATCGACGAGCGCACGACCGTCTTTACCATGGGCCGCACCGCAATCGTCTGCCTCGGCGACGACATCGGCGGTGCGATGGGAGAGGTCGTACGGCGCGCCTGTCGCCAAGAGCGCGAGGAGCGTTACGGTTCGATGGAGGAGTTTTACGCGGCTTGGCAGCAGGCGCGGCGGTTAGGGCACCGCTAAGTACCCGACAGTAATCCACTGGACGTTAGGCATGGGCGGCCTACGATGCTTCGACTCCGCTTCGCTCCGCTCAGCATGACAGGTGCTGACATCCATGTTGTCATGCTGAGCGAAGCGAAGCATCCCATACCGCGCTACTGGCGTGTACTTAGGGGCGCAGTTAATGGGTCGCGTCTTTGTACCCTTTAGGTACCAACGCCGTATCGCCTAGCTCCCATTCTGCATCTCAACATCCTCCCGCCCTCAGAGCACACCCCCCACTGGCACGGTTCTTGTTTCCTGTTGCCTATCTCAACGGAAAGGAACCGCATGCCCTCCACTGTCCTCTCTGCCGCCACGCTCGGAATTGACGCATACCCGGTCCACGTCGAAGTCGATACCGACCGCAGCTTGCCGACCTTCACGGTCGTCGGCCTACCCGACTCCGCAGTCCGCGAAAGCAAGGAGCGCGTCTTGGCGGCCATCAAAAACGCCGGCTATCAGTGGCCGCGGCGCAAGGTCACCATCAATCTCGCGCCGGCCGACCGCAAAAAGGAAGGCTCGGCTTTTGACCTGCCCATAGCCGTCGGCGTCTTGGCGGCCTCCCAGCAAATCAAGCCTTTGGGTCTCGCCGAGTTCGCGCTCTTGGGCGAGCTCTCGCTCAACGGCAGCGTGCGCCCGGTGCACGGCATGCTTTCCATGGCCACATCCCTGCACCAGCAGGGCCTCTACGGCATGATCGTACCAACGCAAAACGCCCGCGAGGCCGCCATTGCCAACGGACCGCTCGTCTATGGCGTCAGTTCGCTGAGCGAAGCCTTGGCCATCTTGACCGGCGACGCGCGCCAACGGCCCTACGAATTGAACGTGGAGGAGGTGTTTCGCAGCAACGCCAACTACGGGGTTGACTTTGCGGACGTGCGCGGCCAAGATCACGCCAAGCGCGCCCTTGAAGTCGCCGCTAGCGGAGGGCACAATTTGCTCATGGTCGGACCGCCTGGCTCGGGCAAGACCATGCTCGCCCGCCGCCTACCCACTATTCTCCCAGCGCCAACCCTGCAAGAAGCACTCGCCACCACCAAGATCCATTCAGTCGCTGGCGTCCTGCCCCCAGGCCAAGCCATAGTCGCCACCCGACCCTTCCGCGCCCCCCACCACACTGTTTCAGACGCGGGCCTCATCGGCGGCGGTGCGTACCCCCGCCCGGGCGAGGTGTCACTCTCTCATCACGGCGTGCTGTTCCTAGACGAGTTGCCCGAGTTTCGCCGCAACGTCGTCGAGGCCCTGCGCCAGCCGCTCGAAGACCACGCCGTCACCATCACGCGGGCGCAGATCGCAATCGCCTATCCAGCGGACTTTACCCTCGTCGCAGCGATGAATCCCTGCCCTTGCGGCTATCTTTCGGACGCCCGCCGCACCTGCACCTGCTCACCGGCCGCAATCCGCCGCTATCGCGCGCGCGTTTCCGGGCCGCTCCTCGACCGCATCGACATCCACATCGAAGTGCCAGCCCTCGCCTACGACGACTTGGCCAACAAGCAAAGCGGCGAAGACTCAGCGCACATCCTCCAGCGCGTCAACGCCGCCCGCCAGCGGCAACTCGACCGCTTTGCCGGCGAGCTATTCTGCAACGCCCAGATGAACACACGGCACATCCGCCGCCACTGCTCGCTCGACGACGCCGGGCAAGCTCTCCTCGAAAAAGCCATGGCCCGCCTCGGCCTTTCGGCCCGCGCCTACGACCGCATCCTAAAAGTCGCCCGCACCAGAGCCGATTTGGCCGACGCCCCAATCCAGTCGCAGCACCTAGCGGAGGCCATACAGGATCGAGCACTCGATCGCAGCGGCCTTCAGTAGCCCTAGTGGGGTCGGCTAACGGGGGCCGAGGATTGAATAAAAAATCTTGACGAATGAACGGATT
>JAJEEZ010000578.1:0-3061 GCA_022820705.1 Candidatus Latescibacterota bacterium
CTTATGGCAGCTTTTGGGCCAGCGGCGACTTACTACCCGGCGCGTCTTTCTCATCGTGCCAGCCGTGGGTGCCCCGCGTCTGCTCGGCTCAGCGGTCGAGCCGGAAGCTCTCGCCGGGCTGGGCATAGATATCGCCCATTACGCTAGCTGGGAACAGCTACATGCCCTGTTGCGCGATGCGGTGGAAGGTCTGCCGCAGGTAGCTATGGAATACTGGCCCGGAGGGACGCTGCCCACGGTGTCTTGGGTCGATGGCGGCACCTTAGAGCTGGTGCGCTCCCTCGGTCCCAAGGTGGTGTCTTCGGCCGATCTGTGCCAAGTCGCCTTGGCCACGTGGAGCGCGGACGCGCTCGCCTCGCACCGCGACGCCTGCCGCCAAGTGGCCGAAGTCAAAGACGCGGCCTTTGAGCACATCCGCGACCGCCTCCACACCGGCCTCACCGAATTCGACGTCCAAGCCTTCATCGTCTCCGAACTGGAGCAGCGCGGCCTCGACATTGGACATCCGCCGATCGTCGGCGTCAATGGCAACAGCGGCAATCCCCACTACGAGCCGCACGCGGACACGGCCGCCCCCATTGAGCCGGGTGCTTGGATCCTCATCGACCTGTGGGCGCGCCACCCCGGCGAGCAGCACGTGTTCGGCGACATGACTTGGGTCGCCTTTGCCGGCCCGCGCGTCCCCGCCGCCCACGCCGAGGTCTTTGCCGCAGTGCGCGAAGCGCGCGATCAAGTGTTGGAACGGCTCGACGCCGCTTGGCGCGCCGACGAAGTCCTCCAGGGCTGGCAACTCGACCGCGTAGCGCGCCAAGTCCTGACAACGCACGGCTTGGGCGAGCAATTCGTCCACCGCACGGGGCACAGCCTTGGCCCGGGACCGAGCATCCACGCACTCGGCGTAAATCTCGACGACCTTGAGACCCACGATGCGCGGTCAATCCTACCGGGCACGGGCTTTTCCGTCGAGCCGGGCGCGTACCTGCTGGAGTTCGGCGTGCGACTCGAAGTTAATGTGTACGTGGATCCAGAGACTGGACCAGAAGTTACAACCCCCATCCAAAACGAAGTCGTCCTCTTGCCTTGAGCCTCGCAATCGTCCTCGTCAGCGGTGGGCTCGACTCCTGCGTCACCGCTGCCATTGCCGCCCGCCGCGGCCCCTTGGCCTTCCTCCACTTGCACTATCGCCAACGCACCGAGGAACGCGAATTCGCGGCCTTCTCCGCCCTCGCAGATCACTTCCAAGTGGAGACCCGCCTCGTAGTAGATGTCGATTACATGCGCCAAATCGGCGGCTCCAGCTTGGTCGATGCGACCCAACCCATACCCGAAGATGACGCCACAGCCAGCTTACCCACGACCTACGTCCCCTTCCGCAACGCCAACCTACTCGGCGTGGCCGTGGCTTGGGCCGAGGTCATTGGCGCAACCGACATCTACATCGGTGCCCACGAAGCCGAGAGCTACTACCCAGACTGCCGGCGAGAGTTTTTCGCCGCCTACGAGCGCATGGTCGCCACTGGCACCGGCCCACAAACCCAAATCCGCATCCAGACCCCGCTCATAGACTGGGACAAAGCCGCCATCGTCCGTTGCGGCCTAGCGCTAGCCGCCCCTCTGCACCTGACCTGGTCCTGCTATCAGCGCGACGACCTCGCCTGTGGCCGCTGCACAAGCTGCCGCATGCGCTTGGCGGGCTTCCGCCGTGCCGGTGCTAGCGACCCCTTACCCTACGCCTCTATTCCAAGGAGCTAACCCATGCTAATCGGCTACGTCAGCGACGAGCGCTACATCGCCCTGCACGACGTGCAGTTCGAAATCGCCAACGAAAACCTGCACATCGAGACCCGCTCGCGGGCCACCGGCGAAGTCTTCGCCGACATCCCGCCCGGCCCCTACACCGTGACCTTGCAAAAAGACGGCTTTGGCCCTAAGCGCGGGCAGATCAACATCCACCCCGAGCGGCCGCACCACTTCCGCTTGCTCGCGCATCAGTTGCTCGGCTACGTCTGGCCCAAGTGGGTCCAAGCGGGCGAGCGATCCGAGTTCCGCGTCCACGCGCTCGAAGCCTATCGCCTCGATTTGTGGCGCTACGGCTGGCAAAAAGAGCACATCCGCCCGCTGGGCTGGTTCGACGAGCACGGCCCGCGCGCCACCATGCAGATCACCCCGGACGGCGACTACACCCAGACCGGAGTAATGTGGAACAAGTTTGGCTACACCAGCCCCTCTCACAAACAGTTCGTCACCGCGCCGGAACGCTCTGGCCTGTACTACTTCCACGCCAAAGGCGAGTCTGGCGCGTTTTTCTCTTTCCCTTGGATCGTCGCCCCAGCCGCCCCCAGCGCGGACATCGCAGTCCTCGCCGCCAACATCAACTGGAATGCGTACAACAACTTCGGCGGGCGCTCCAACTACATCCACCCCGACTGCTTTCCGCCCACGCCGACGATCAATGCCCGCTTGGAACTCAAGCGCTACACCGACCCCGAACACATCAACTACGACGCCGAGGACTACGCCCCCCTCTCCTTCGACCGACCCGAGCCGATCAACCACATTCCCGAACACGTCGAGATCACCGACCCCATCGCGGGACGCGCGGCCTGCCATGTCGCCCCAGCCGAGTGGCGCTTCCTCGGCTGGCTGGAGCGCGAGGGTTATGCCTACGACCTGTACGCCGAGACCCAATTTCACTTTGACCAGTTCGACCTCGACCAGTACAAAATCCTCATCATCACCACCCATCCCGAGTACTGGTCGCGCAAGATGTACTACGACGTCAAGGCGTGGGTGCGCGAGCGCGGCGGCAAACTCATGTACTTGGGAGGCAACGGTCTCAACTGCGAAGTGGAGATGCTCGACGAGCAGACGATGAAGGTCAAAAACGGCGATATGCGCCTCCAGCGAGCCGAGGGCCTTGAGAGCCGCTTTCACCAGTACCACGAGTCCGAGGCCAGCCTGCTCGGCGTGGTCTGTACCACTGCGGGCATTATGACGGCCGCGCCGTATCAAGTCCTCGCCGCCGACCACTGGATTTTCGCCAACACCGGCGTCAAAAACG
>JAJEEZ010000018.1:0-3521 GCA_022820705.1 Candidatus Latescibacterota bacterium
ACACCCGCGACAATCGGCTCAACATCATCAACCGTGGTGCCGATCTTCAGCCCGACGAAGTGCTCGGATTCGTTCATCAGCCGCACGGCTATTTCGCGCTCGGCTTGGTTGCGCAAGTAGTAGAGCAACTTGGCCCCGCACGAACGCCCCAATCGCTCGGCAAGATCCATGTAGTACGCGAAAATGCCCTCTGGACTGGCCACACCCGTAAGCGGCATGACGAGATAGACATCCGGGGGATATTCGAGTGCGGCCTCCCGCTCGATCAACCGCTCGGCATCCCCAACCGGATTGGGAGCAAGCCCGGACATCAGCACCCCGCGCCCCCCCATCTGCTGGCCGGTAAATCCCAACAACTGCACTTGCTCGTCCGCGCTAATGTGGTGGATCAAGCTAGTGCCGGCGATGCCGATCACCCGGGGCCGGTCGCCGTCCAAGTGATTGTTCTCCATCAAGTAGTTGATGTTCTTGGCGTGGGCTTCGTAGTCGATTTGCCCGCCGCGAAACGGGACCACCGGGATGGAGGTAACCGAGTTTAGCGCGGCGAGTAGGGCTTCTTTTTGCAATGGCATGTTTAACCTCAACTGTGTTAAGTGGCAGTGAATTTAACGCTCGGGCGCGAAGCGGCTCATGTCGCGCCCCGGAGTTCCCTCGGCGATCCAACGAGCGACGATTTGGCCGGTGATCGGGCCCAGCAAGACGCCGTTTTTGTAGTGCCCAGAGGTTACGAAAACGCGCGGCGCATCCGTCAGCGGGCCGATGAGCGGACGCCCGCCTCGGGGCTTGGGCCGCAGACCGGCCTGCTGGCGCACCAGCGGCAGACACTTCCCCATCGCTGAGCGAACCTCCGAGACAAATTGCTCAGCGGCTGCACGGGTCGTCTCCAACCGAAAGCCGACCTCCTCCGACGTCGCTCCCACGATCGTTTCGCCGCCATCAGGAATGAAGTGGCGTCCGTTTATCCGCACTAAGTGGCGCAGAGGGACACCGGCAAAACGCGCTTGTTGGCCCCGCACCGGGCGCAGCGCAACGCGGGCACCAAGCTGCGCTGCCAAGTCACCGGTCCACGCCCCAGCCGCCAAAACCGCAAAGTCAGCGCAGTGAGTCTCCCGACTAGTGGCGATCTCAACGGTCTCACCCGCTTGGGCAATGCTCCAGACGCGCTCGCCCCAAGCAGCAGACGCGCCCTGCCGTACAGCCGCCGCCCAAAGCGCTGCGCCCAATTTGAGGGGATCCACCCGGTGATCATCGGCAAAATACAACCCCTCTCCGCCACCGTCCAACCCCGGCTCCACATCGCGCAGGGCTTGCTCGTCGAACCGCTCGACTCGACAGCCACGCTCGCGATTGAAGCGCCACACCTCCTCTAGCTGGGCTGGATCGGTAAAAAGATCAATGCCGCCGAGAGGACGCCAGCCCACGTCTGCGCCCATATCTTCGGCTAGGTCGCGGGCCAGCCGGGCGTGCAGAGCATGGCCGTCGCGGAAAAGCTGGGCGTAGGGATTGTCGCCGCCGTTGCAGTGGGTGAGGACGCCCAACGAGGCCCGACTCGTGGATGAGCCTGTAGGAATCCCCTCGTCGATCAGAACAACTTGCGCGCCTTGCCGAGCGAGGAAATAGGCCGTCGAGCGACCAATGATACCGGCCCCGACCACCAACACCCGCGCCCCCGTCAGGGCCATCCTGCGTCCATCTGCGTCCATCTGCGGATCACCAACACGCGCCCACCAGGGCCATCTAGCGACCGACAATCGGCGGCAGGTTAGTCGCCGGGCAGGCGCGAGAGCCTTGGACTGGATAGCCCATATCCGCGAGGACGCAGTTGATTTGGGCTTCTAGCTTGATCAGGTACTCCTGCTCGGACGCGCTGCTCGACGTGCGCGCTGGGCCGACGTCAAAGCCGCGAGCCGCCACCCCGGTCTTAAAGCCCTCTGGGAAGTTGACCCCAAGGAGCATCAGGTTGATGAGATCGAGGATGCGGTATTGCAGTTCGCGAGCCCGCTCGATGTCGCCGCTTTTGGCCTTTTCATACAGCTCGACGATGACTTCCGGAACGATGCCCGAGGTGGCGATGGTGCCCCCGCTGACGCCCATGATTACCGAGGGGAACACGATCTCCTCGCAACCGGTCATCACCACGTAATCGGGGCGCTGTTGGCGCAAGCGGTTCATGGTGTTGAGCAGCCTCGGCAGATCGCGGCTGGAATCCTTGGTGCCGAAGATCCGCTCGTAGGGCAAAAGCCGCTCCAGCAAATCTATCGACAGCTCTTGGGTAAATTGCGGGATATTGCACAGCAGGATGTCCAGCGGCGATTCTTCGGCGATTTCGGCGAAGTACTCGAAGAGACTCTCGGTGGAAATCTCGTAGTAATAGGGGGGCATCAGCGCAATGGCATCCACGCCGAGTGAGGCGTAGTATTCGGCCATCTTGAGCACGTCGCGCAAGTTGGCCTCGCTGGCTCCAGCTAGGACGGGTACGCGCCCCTTGTTGACCTCACAGACCAGTCGCACCACGTCTTGGCGCTCCTCCTGCGACAGGCGCGCGAACTCGCCCATGCTGCCGTTGGGGTACAGCCCGTGGATCCCAGCCTCGATCAACCAGTTGATGTAGCGCTCCATCTCGGCCTGGTTGATCCTGTTCTGGCTGTCGAAAAGGACGACATTGGGGCAGAAGATGCCAGCAAATGCCTGGCGTCCGGCGGCGTGAGGAACCGCTGGTGCCGGTGTTAGTGTCGATGTTGACGTCGTGGGGGCTTCGCCAGCTTCCCGGCGCACGATCTCAACGCCTTGGGCGTGCAAAAAGTCCTGCGCCGAGGGCGTCAGCTTAGACCCCGGACCGATCTCGACCCGCCGTTCGCCAGCTAGGCGGCCCTCCAAGGTCTGAGCAGTAATTACTGCATCGTCAATCCGAATCATTTTTCGCGTCCTCGCTAAACGTGCGGCAGGCGGCCTTCGAGGCCGCTGTAGGGCTGTGGGATTGCGTAGGCCGAGACTAATTCTCCGTGTTCAACAGCCTCCTCCCGACCCGCATCTATGGCGACCTGCACGGCACCGACATCGCCGCGCACGACCGCGGCCGTCAAGTAGTACCCCACCTTATAGGCTCCCTCGTATTCGACGGCTGCGGCCTTGAGCATCCGATCGACAGCCCGCACCAAGGCCACGGTGCTGCGCGTCTCAATCAGCCCCATAGCCTGCCGCGCCTCCATGCCAAGACCCTCGGCCGCGGTGGCAAAACGGGCGACGAGCGTGGGATCGGGCCTAGAGACTACGGCCGAGGCATCGAGCTCCCCCAAGGCCGTGGCTGCCTCGGCACCAGCGCGCACCGCAGCCTGCACATCGTCGAGGTGGCCGGTGGCCAGCGCGGCAATCCGCCCACCGCTGCCGATGCTCAAGCGCTCGATTTGCACATCCGCGGCCTTGAGCATAGCGTCGGCGCTCCCCACGACCGTGGCGTAACCAATGGTCTCTATGAGGCCCAAGGCACCGGTGGAGCGCGGCGCAACCGTTGGCGCAGGCGG
>JAJEEZ010000141.1:0-8753 GCA_022820705.1 Candidatus Latescibacterota bacterium
AAAAGGAACTTTCCGACCTCAAAGACGAGCTCGTGCTGGAGACGGACGAAGCCGGCAAGGTCTATCTAAGTCGCTACTTGGTGGTGCTCAATACCATCGGCAACATCGCGCCGTTGCTGGGCCTGTTCGGCACCATCCTCGGCATGATCACCTCCTTCAAGGCCATTGCCGTGGCTGGCACGGGCGATCCCAAGGTGGTGGCCAGCGGCATTTCGCAGGCCCTAGTCACCACGGCCACGGGGCTGGCGATTGCCATCCCCACCATCGTGGCCTATCGCTCGCTGGCCCGGCGCGCCGAACACCATCGCAGCCGTCTCGAAGTCTATGGGCTGGCTTTCGTCAACACCTTGCTGATGGTCGGCCAAGATCGATTGGACGGGGAGGCAGCCGGCTAATGGCCCTAGTGCTGAGCCGCAAACGGGAAAGCCTGACTAGGGACGAAGGCCCGGACCTGACGCCGCTGATCGACTGCGTTTTTCTGCTGCTCATTTTCTTCATGGTCACCACCGTCTTCATCCACTCCAAGGGGCTAGACGTGGACCTTCCGGCCCAGAGTCAGGCGACGGAACAGCAGGAGAAGAAAGACATCAATATCCTCATTGACGCCCAAGGCCGCATCCAGATCAGCGGCGAGGACGTGATGCCAGAGGCTCTGGTCGAGCGGATCAAGCGGGCCATGAAAGAGGCCAACAACGATAATATCATCATACAGGGGCACATCGATGTTGCCCAGGAGCACGTGGTCTTGGTGGTGGATGCGGCCAAAGCGGCCGATGTCGCGGGTATAGCTTTCGCCAAAGAGGAGGCTCTCTAGTGGTGCAGCAGCGGACCTCCATATTGGAAGACCTAGAGGATGAAAACCTCAATCTGACGCCGCTGATCGACTGCGTTTTTCTGCTGCTCATTTTCTTCATGGTCACCACGGTTTTCAAGCAGCCCTACAGTCTGCAGGTGGAGTTGCCCCAGGCCCGTCAGGCTACCATCGTCGAAGAGAAGAAATTGGTGGCCTCGATTGACAAGTCGGGTGCAATGGAGCTCAATCGCCAGCTAGTGAGCATGGCAAAACTTCCGACCGTGCTCGCCCGCGAGAAAGAGACGACCCGCAGTTTGACGCTGATCATTCGCACGGACAAGAAGACCCGGCACGGTCTTGTGCTCGAGGTCATGGAGATTGCCAAGCGGCTCGACGTCGATAAGGTCGTTTTGGCCACTGAAGAGGAGGAAATCTGAGCGGCTTCTGAAGTGATTGATAGGAAACTCCCATGCGCTATTTCATCGCCACTCTCTGTCTAGTTCTGACCGCATCCGCCGCTTCCGCGGAGGATGCGCTGCCGCACCACACCATCCTCCGCGCCGCCGGGCCTATCGCCGTGGACGGCCACCTCGACGAGCCTTCTTGGGAGGCCGCTCAAGCCATCGATCAGTTCGTCTTTCCTTGGTGGACTGAAGGAGCCAAGGATCGCACCGAGGCCCGCTTGTTGTGGGACGATGTGCATCTGTACGTCGCCTTTACCGCATACGACCCGCACATTTCGGCTACCTTGACCGAACGCGACAGTCCGGTGTCGCGCGACGATTGCGTCGAGGTGTTCATCGCCCCAGACACCAGCCAAGTCACCAGCTATTTCAACTTTGAATTCAATGCCTTGGGCACGATTCTGGACCGCTCGCCACACGCCGATCGTTCGTCTGCATGGAACGGCGAGGGCGTGCAGGTGGCCATCGACATCCAAGGCACACTCAACCAAGAGACGGATCAGGATACGCTCTGGACTGCTGAAATCGCCCTGCCCTTTGCCGTTTTCGCTCCATACGCTTCCAACCTGCCCCCGACCGCTGGCGATGTGTGGCGTCTCAACCTGTACCGTACGGGTGGCGCGGTCAATCTGCAGTACATCACTTGGTCTAATACCCTGACGCCCAAGCCGCAATTCCATGTGCCCCAGCGTTTTGGAGTGGTGCATTTTGACAGTCGGCCGGTATTGAGTCTGCAAGACGAAGCCGAGTAGGAAGACGCGGCTAGCCGTGTCTTCATCAAATCGGGATTTCCGACGAACTACTGCTACAGTTATCTATTGCGTTCTACTGCTATTTGCGTTGTTCGCGTCCTGCGAATCCACAGATGCGCCGCTCGTCCTCTACGAGAGCCCGCATGGGCTGGTGGTGCTGAAGGCGGCGCGGGTCGATTTTGCGGAAGAAGGCGAAGAGACGGCTGCGGCGCGGGCGCACTTTGACGCGGGTGAAGAACACCTCAGCGCGGGTCGCTGCGGTGCTGCGGCTGAGAGCTATTTGCAGGCCGCAGCGCGGCGACCGTCTCCGGCAGTCTGGCTCAATGCGGGAGTCGCGCTGCTGTGCGATGGCGAATATGAAAGGGCGGGGGCAGTGCTGGCAAAGGGACTGGAACTTTCTAAGGCGACTACAGATGTTCGAGCCGCTTTGTTGGGCAATCTGGGCCAAGCTCATCAGCGCCTAGGGCGTCTCGACTCGGCGCTGGTGTCCTACCAAGACGCGGTGGTGCTGCACCGGCAGAGCGGCTTTGCCGTTGGTGAGGCTCAAGCGCTGGGCGATTTAGGTGCAGCCTATTTCATGCAGGGCGATCCAGAGCAGGCGCTTGGCGTCCTAAAACAGGCGAGGGATGGGCATCGGCGGATCGGCGACCACCTTGGGCTGGCGCGAGACCTCGACCGCATTGGCACGGTTCACTTCGTCCGGGGCGCGGCGGATTCGGCGCGGTTAGCCTTTGCGGAGGCGCTGGCGCTCTACCGAGACGAGGGGTATCTGCGCGGCCAAGCCGGCGGCCTGACGAATATCGGCAACATCCATCTAGACGAGGGCCGGCTCGATTCGGCGCACTTCTACTTTTCCGCAGGACTGGCCGTCCTCGAGCGCCTAGCCGACGACGCGGCCCGCGCAACTCAGCTAACGCGGATTGGACAAATCTATCAGAAACAGGACGATATAGAGGCCGCGCTGGTCGCCTACCGCGAGGCGCTTTCTATACATCAAGCGCAAGAAAAGGTGAATAATCAAGCCGAGACGCGCGACCGCATGGCGCGCATCTTTTTTCAGCAGGGTCGTTTGGATTCGGCGCTGTCTGCGTACCAGTCGGCGCTTGCGCTCTATCGGCGCTACGATAGTCACCCCGGCAAGCGGGCGCAGGCATTGGACCACATTGGCGATGTGCATCTGTATCAGGGTCGTTTGGATTCGGCGCTTTCTGCCTTTGAGGCGGCGCTGGAGATCTATGTCGCCCACGGTCATCCGCGCGGCCGAGCCGTTCAGTCGAGCAAGATCGGTCAAGTGCTGCAAAAGCAGGGGCGGCTAGACGAGGCGATAGAATCTCATCGCGCGGCCTTGGCGCTGTACCGTGAATTTGATCTCTATGCCGAGGGGGCGACCCAGCTCGACTACATCGGCCACCTCTACTTCCGTCAGGACAAAATCGACGAGGCGCTCGCTTCCTTTGAGAATGCCCTGCACGTCTTCACGCAGGCGGGCAACCGCCAAGGCGAGGCAGCGCAACTGAGCAATATCGGTAACATCTACTTTGAGCAAGGCCGCTTGGACGCGGCGCTCAAGGCATTTGGCGACGCCCTGCACGTTTTTCAGTTGATCGGGCATCGCCAGGGAGAGGCGCAGAGTTTGGGCAATATCGGATTGGTGTACCGCAAGACGGGCGATCAGGAGCGAGCGCTAGAGATGCTGCAACAGGCGCGCGCTGCGTATGCCGAGATTGGGATGCGGAGCGAGGGGCGGCGGACGGTGGAAGCGGCGATTTCGACGATCGAGGGACATTGACTTGGCATGACTGGAAGAATTCGAGTTTTCGTGCGAAAGTGTGTGGGCACCAAGCCAACCGGACCAAAAAGAGGCGCAGCGGTAGGTTGAAGAAGCCTTTGTCTTCTAAATGTTAGGGGTCGCCAAATACCGCCCGGCGCAACGTATCGTTAAGCCGCGTCTGCCAGCCTTTGCCTGTCGCCCGGAAGTAAGCCGTGATATCCGCGTCGAGACAGATGGATATGCGATCTTTGGTCGGCGCTTTCTGCTTGCCGCGCGTCCGCCGATACGCCTCAACAAGATGCGGCGCGGTTTCAGTCGCCGGGCGCATCCTTGCGAAGTCTTCATCGGTGAGTTCCCGCGTGTCGGGGTCCCTAGCGATGCCAACTCGAATGGCGATATCCTCGCCATACTTTGTTTCGACCTCAGCGAACGTCATGTCCATTGCCGCGATTTCGTCGATTTGTTCCTGGGTCAAATCGACCTTGGCCGGTTTCGGCCAAACGGTTCCGTGCTTAAGCTTGGGCATATTTACTAATCTCCTTCCGGTCTGCCTTGCGCAGACTGATTATGCGAATGCGGTCCCCGCGCTCGGTGTAGACAACGAAGTGCAAAACGAGACCGATGAAGCCGATGGCGTTCCAGCGTTCTTCCTCTGGATAATCATCCAGTTCGATGATCGCGGTATCCCACTCGAAGGCTTCCAGCGCGGTGAAATCCACGCGATGTTTAGCCCGGTTGGAACGTCGCTTGACTTCGTCCCATTCATAGGCCGGCTGCATTGCCATAATGCTAATTATATATATGATTAGCCATTATGCCAAGTCCGATAGGGGGTGTTAGGGGCTGATTGGGTGATGGACAGAGGAGAGGGAGAGGCGGTTGAGGTGGATCGGGATGGGTGCGTCGTCCCCTTCGCGGATGTGGACGATCTGGTCCATGGCGAGCTCGTAGAAGCGCTGTTTTTGGCCTGTTGTCGGCCAAGTGACTTCGACAAAAAGAAGCGTATCGGCGCGGCCTAGACCGATTTCCTGTTGCAGACTCGACGCGCCGAAACTGCTGCCCGAGCCAACGGTGGCGTAGATGTCGCGGACGATGCCTTTTTCGCGGATGCGCGCTTGGATGCGGGTACCCAAGGCGTCTCTGTTGGATTGGACGCCTTCGAGGCGGAGGGTGAGCCAGCGATGGCCGTGGCCGGGATTTTCAAACAGGACATTCTGGTAGAAATCGCCGTCATAAGCTCCGCCTAAGACGATGTAGATGTCTTGGTCGCCGTCGTTGTCAATGTCGGCAAAGGAAACTCCGTGGCCTTTTTGGATGTGGCCGAAGCCGCCGGAGAAGGTCGCCTCCGCAAAGCGCTGCCCGCCGACGTTGCGCATCATGCGGTTGGGGAGCAATGAGCGTAGGTCGGGGTTGCCGGTGCCGATATAGCAGTCGAGAAAGCCGTCGTTGTCGAGGTCGCCGAAATTGGCTCCCATGGCCAGGATGATCCCGTCCATGCCGACCTGTGCCGTTATATCGGTGAAGGTGCCATCGCCCCGGTTTTGATAGAAGCGGGGCCTTGTTGCGGACGAGGGCTGGCCCAGATAGACTGCGGCAATGTCATCGGGGTTTTCGCTGTGGTAGCCAGCGGCGAAGAGGTCGAGGTCGCCGTCGTTGTCGTAGTCCCAAAACCAAGTGGGGAACGAGCCTTGCGGCTCGGCGACGCCAGCCTCTGTGGTCGCGTCGGCAAATGGTTCCCGTGGCCCTTCGTTGCGGTAGAGGACGTTGTCTTGGCCGAGGCGGGAGAGATAGAGGTCGGGATCGCCGTCGTCGTCGTAGTCGCCCCAAGTCACGCCTTTGACAAAGCCGATGTTGTCGATGCTCCGCTCGGGTGCGACGTCGGCGAAAGTGCCGTCGCCTTGGTTCTGGTAGAGTTGGCAGGGGTGACGTTCCCAGGCGTCGGACTCGTTTCCGACATAGAGGTCGAGGTCGCCGTCGTTGTCGTAGTCGCTCCAGGCCGCCGAGTGAGTGGGATGAAAGGCGAGCAAGCCGGCCGCTTCGGTCGCGTCGGTGAAGGTGCCGCCACTGTTGCGCAACAGGGAATTGGGATGATGGCCCAAGTCGGCGAGCCAGGCCCCGCGCAGCACGAGGATGTCGCGGTGGCCGTCGTTGTCGTAGTCGGCTTGGCAGATGTTGAGGCCGCCGACTTGGCCAGTGAGGCCGGCTTGCTCGGTGCGCTCGGCAAAGGTGCCGTCGCCTTGGTTACGGAAGTAGCGAAGCTGGTCGTCTAGACCCCAAGAAGAGGCGACGACGTCGAGATAGCCGTCGTTGTCGAAATCGTCGACGATGCTGCCGCCGGATAGGGCGACTACATCCAAGCCTAGACCCGGTGCTCGGTCTGCGAAGCGCCCGATAGCGCTGGAGTCGGCGAAGCAAGCCGGGGGTACGAGCCACTCGGGCGGGACGGCGTGGGGGTACTGGCCGAGGGTCATATAGGCGATGTTGAGCAACCAGCAGGCGCTCAGGTCGTCTGGGTTTTCGCGTAGGATCGCTGTGTACTGTTCGATGGCGGCCTGTGAGCCTTTTTGCAGAGTGTGGATCCCCTCGCCTTGGATGGGCAGCAGACAGGAGGCGATGGTGTGGTGGAGCAGGCAGTTTTCTTGCTCGCCGAGGCGCAGGTAGGCGATGCCCAGCCGGTCGCGGACGCGCGTGTGGAGGCTGGGGGGCAGGTCTTGCGCTTGTAAGAGTTGCAGTTCGGCGATGGCCTCGCGCGTCTGGCCGGCGCGCAGGAGCTGGATGGCCAGTTCGAGGCGCAGTGCTTGTTGGCGATTGTGATTTTGCGCGTTGGCTAGCTGCTCGCGCAGATAGGCGGCGCTGGCGGCGTTCATGTTCAGGGTGTTGAGGTTGGAGGGGACTTGGGCGCGGACTTCGCTGGCGAGTTGCCGCAGGCGAGCGGCCATGCGTTCGGAAGCGGATTGCTGGGCTTGGGAGGCCGCTGGGCAGAGCGCGAGGAGGAGTAAGACTATCAGGATCATAAACGCGCCTTCTAAATACATTGACAACATAAGCGTCATTTGTTATCACTAACAACTTAATGTGCTTCAAAGAGTGCTCCGAAGTGCATTAGCACGAGAATTTTATTTATCGAATTAACCCCCATTCTAACGAGAGGGAGATAAGTCATGAGGAAACTATTGACGCTGAGTGTGGCCGTATCGCTTTTGGGCCTGAGTTCGCCTTCTTCGGCGCACGTGCCCGAGGGGCTGATTTTGGGCGTCTGGCAGTGGCCCACGTCGCATCTGCCGGTGATGGATGGCGATATTTCCGAGTGGGACGTAGTGCCCGACAATTTGTGGCTCACGCCGTTCAGCGAATTCAACGGCGAGCTCCTGCACGTAGTAGTGGCTGGCGAGGTTGGAGCCGAGGTCAATACTGCGGATTTGAACTTCCGCTGGACCTCGGGCTGGAACGACGAGCTGGATCGCCTCTACTTCGTCTATGACCGCTTCGACGATCTATGGGATCGCGATGCCGGCGGCATAGGTGGCGCTGGCGGCGACGACAGCTTTGAGATCAACCTCGACGCCAACCACGGCGGCGATGTCTCGTGGTTTGGTGCTGACTATTTCGACACCGAGGAAGAAGTGCTGCGCAACCGGGGTCGACTCAACCAGATGAGCCACTACATCTGTCCGCCGATGGAGCCGATTGGCTTGAACTGGCTTTGGGCCTCAAGCGCCACTTGGCACGACGTCGAGCCTTATTCGTGTTGCCCCAACTCCTTCAATCTCAACGGCGCACACGCCACTGAGGCGACCTTCCAAGTTGAGTGGTGGACCGTGGGCTGGGACGACTTTGATCACGCGTCGCCCGAAAACAGCGTCCAGCACGACTTTGGCGAAAACGACATCATCGGTTTGGGCATCTCGATCATCGACAACGATGTAGGCACCGACAACGATACCGACCGCCGCTTCGCTGCTTGGCGCATGGGCGGCGCGCGCTGCGGTAACGGCGATGGCAAGTGCATCACCGACTTCATCTTGCTACCGGCGCAGATGGATCTCTTGCCAACCGCCGTCGAGAACGATAGCTGGGGCCACATCAAGGCTTCGTACATGCAGTAGCTAGCCCGGTAGTTTGCGGGTTTGATTTAGGGAGGTGGATCGACTGCGATCTGCCTCCCTTGTTTTTTAGGATGCCATTTCGACAAGCTCAATGGCCGGACACTGAAGCTCGCCCAAGTAGGCCACTGAGCTTGACTTCGGCGAGGCTTCGACGGTGAGCTCAGCCGAACCGCTCAGTCGAGTCGTCGAAGTGGCCGGTTCAGAATCGATCCCTAATTAGGGTACTATGACGCGGAGAAAAATTCTCGCCCTGTTGGCGTTTTTCGCCTGCGTTAGCGCTGTGTATGCCCTCGCTGAGCGGCAGGCGCGAAAGATACAGGCGACAGAGGCGGAATTGAGTATCGACTGGGATGCGGTGGTCGATGACCCGGAGGAGCGGCTTGAGATCTCTTGGATGAGCATTCCGCGCTTCCCCACTGCGCGCGAGGGCACCTGGATCGAAAAGCGGCTTGAAGCGCGGTTCAACGTCGATTTCAAGCCGCAGTTTACCAGTCATTTTGCCTATATGCGGCGCCGGCCGCTGGTCTTTGCCGGCGGCAATGTGCCCGATTTGTTCTACGCCGGCGATCCAGTCGTGGTACAAAAGGACGCCCACCATGGCTATGCGCTGCCCATTCCCTACGAGGTCATCCAAAAACACGCGCCCAACTACGTGCGCTATCTCAACGAGTACGCGCCCTCGGCGTGGCTCTATGCCTACTGGAAGGGGGCTAACTACGGCATCCCCACTTGGGGTAGCAGTCTCGGCTATCCTGTGCCGGGGATCTGGAGGATGGACTGGCTGCGCAACGTCGGCATCGACAAGGTGCCAGAAACCCTCGACGAGATGTACACGGCGCTGTGGAAGTTTCGCCACGAGGACCCGGA
>JAJEEZ010000604.1:0-6023 GCA_022820705.1 Candidatus Latescibacterota bacterium
TAAAGGACGATTTCTGCATGAACGATGAAATGTTCCACCCTGCGACACTTGATGGCGCAGAATGGCTGCGTTTTGACGCGGCGACCAATCCGTATGGGCCGTCGCCCAAGGTCCGGGAGGCAATGGCTGCCTTTGCCCGCACCGGCGACTTTAGCCGCTACAGCGACGAGGAGCGCGCCGAGTCGTTGCGTGGAGATTTGGCAGCGCATTGGGGGCTTTCGCCCGATCATTTCATCGTGTACAACGGGTCTGGGGAAGCCGTGGTCTGGCTTTTTTTGGCGCGGTTGTTGCTAGCGCAGCAGCGCTTGCTCATTCCGTCTCCGTCGTACGAGCGCTTTGTGGCGTTGGGGCAGCGGTGCGCGGCTGAAGTGATCTCGGTGTCGCTGCACGAGGCGGACTTTGCGCTGGTGCCTGAGCGTTTCATTGAGGCGGGGCGGCAGTCGGGTGCGCGGGTGTTGCTGCTGAGCAGTCCCAACAATCCCACGGGCAATCTCCTTTGCGGCGATGTGGAAATGGCGCATTTGCTCGACGAGTTGCCCGACTGTTTGTGTATCGTCGATGAAGCGTATGCAGACTATGCCAGCCACAGTTACGTGCCTTGGGTGCAAGAGCGGGAAAACTTGGTGGTGCTGCGGACTTTTTCCAAAGCCTACGGCATGGCGGGTTTGCGGATTGGCTATGCCATTGGGCCTAAATCCGTTATCGCCGCCCTCGATCAGATGCAGGTTCCTTGGGCGGTCAATGCGCTGTCGCTGGTGGCGGCGCAGGCGGCGCTGGCCGATCAGAGCTATTTGCAGGAGATCGTCGCCCAGATTCGCAGCGAGTGTCAGGTGCTCTATGAAGGGCTGAATGAGCGGCTGTGGTTGCGGGCCTATCCGAGCGCGGCGAATTTCTTTTGGGTGCGCTGCGAGGGGATCGGGCCGGATCGGTTGCGGGCGGGTTTGGAAAAGCGGCGGATCCGCGCCCGTTGGCGGCAAGACGCGCCTGATTTTGTGCGGCTGACGTCGCTGCGTCCCCAAGACAACGAGTATTTGTTGACAGCGCTCGACGAGGTCCGGCAATTAGACTAACACAAGAGGAGCGTTATGGAATACCGCAATTTAGGCAAGGCCGGCGTCAAGGTGTCCAAGGTGTGTTTGGGCGCGGCGTTTCGCGGCCAAGAGGACGAGAAGGTTTGCATTGAGGTAGTGCAGCGGGCCTTGGACTTAGGCTGCAATTTTATCGATACGGCGCTGTATGGTGGGGGACGCTCCGAAGAGGTGGTGGGTAAGGCCATCAAGGGACGGCGCGAGGATGTGGTGCTGACGACCAAGATTTTTGGCACTCTGGGCAATAGTCCCAATCACGTGGGGTTGTCGCGGGTCAATCTGCTGCGGGGCATTGAGGCGTCGCTAAAGCGGCTACAGACCGATTACGTCGATCTGTACTTGCTGCACTCCTTTGATCCAGTCACGCCGCTGGAGGAGACCTTGGGTGCGCTCGACGACATTGTGCGGCAGGGCAAGGTGCGCTACGGGGGGTGTTCTAATTTCCCGCCGTGGAAGATCGTCGAAGCCCTGTGGATTTCGCAGCGCGAGCGCTTGGCTTCTTTTGCCTGTATCCAGAATCAATACAATCTGCTCAACCGCTGGGAGATGGAGCCGGAGCTGATGCCCATCTGCCGTCAGTTTGGCTTGGGCATTATGACCTACAGTCCGCTGGCTATCGGCCTGCTCTCCGGCCATTTCCGCCGCGGGCAAGAGCCGCCGCCGGGGACGCCGTGGAGCACGGACGAGCTGCGCGGCATGAGTCCGGGCAAATACAATTTTGCCGAGGCCATGACCGAGCGGGTCGATACCATCGTCCAGACGCTGATCGATATTGGGGCGCAGCACGGCAAGACTCCAGCACAGGTAGCCATTGCTTGGATTTTAGATCACGAAGAGATCAGCGCTCCCATTTTGGGGGCTGACGAGCCAGCGCACGTGGATGAGATCTGCGCGGGCTTGGACTGGTCCTTGGCACCGGAAGAGCGGGCTTTGCTGGACGAAGTCTCCGAGGTGAAGAGGCCGCAGAAATACGCCTGAGGGCGATGGGAGCGACCTCTGCGAAAAGTTTGAATCTATGACCCGATTCGCAGGCGATTGAAACCACTCTCAACCCCATAACTCTACGAGAACGCCCATGCGCCTCTGCGACTTTCCGATACTGACCTTTGACACCTACGGAACCCTGATCGACTGGGAGACGGGCATCTGGGATGCACTGCAACCGCTCTGTGCGCGTCTGGCCGGCCCGCCGACTCGCGAGACAGCCCTCGCCGCCTTCGCGCAGGTGGAATCCGCCTGCCAAGCGGCCAATCCCGACCTGCTCTACGCCGACCTTTTAGCCGCTACCCATCGCACGCTAGCTCTGAATTGGGGCAGCGAACCCGACGAGTCTGAGAGCATCCGCTTTGGTCAGGCGGTCGGAGACTGGCCGGCTTTTGCCGACGCGGCCGAATCGCTCGCCTATTTGAAGCAGCACCACCGGCTGATCACCCTCACCAATTGCGATCGCGCCAGCTACCGGGGCAGTTCTGCCCGTCTCGGCGATCCTTGGGACGCGATCTTTACCGCTGAGGAGATAGGCTTGTACAAACCGTCGCTGGCTAACTTTGAATTCCTGCTCGCCCGGGTGGCTGCGGATTTCGGCGGCGATCTTGGAAGCATCCTGCACGTCGCCCAGAGCCTCTTCCACGACCACGTACCGGCCAAGGCAATCGGACTGACGACGGCGTGGATTGACCGGCGGGCGGGACACAGCGGCGGCGCGACAGCACCGCCACAGGAAGCGGTAGAACCGGACTTTCGTTTCAAAAGCATGGCGGAATTGGTCGTCCAGCACCGCGCCGAACGGGCCGAGGTGTAACGCCCGTTCGCGTGGACGGCAGCAGAATGCGCTGCTAATTTGTTGGAAATCCTTTTGTCGGAGATCAAACCCCCATGAGCACACCCCTCCACGGTCGCATCGCCTTAGTAACCGGCGCGGCTGGCGGCATTGGCCAAGCGATATGCCGGGCCTTGGCCGCCGAAGGCGCGACGGTCGCCTTGCATTACCACACGCGGGAGGAGGCTGCCCATGCACTCGCCACCGAGCTGGGCGGAGCTGCCTTTGCGGCTGATATAACCGAGGCGGACGCCGCGCAGTCGCTGGTTGAGCGCGTGGCTGGGGAATTGGGTGGGTTGGATATTTTGGTCAATAACGCCGGCATCACCATCGGCGGACAGTTCGTGGCCGATATGGCACTGGCGGATTGGCACCGAGTGCTCGATGTCAACCTCAATAGCGTCCTCTACATGTGCAAGGCCGCTCTGCCGTTGATGCGGGCACGCGGCGGTGGCGCGGTCGTCAACATTGCTTCGAATGTAGTCAACACGCTGCCGGGCGGCGCGGCCGCGTATGCGACCACCAAGGCGGGGGTCGTGGCCTTGACGAAGGTGCTGTCGAAAGAGGAAGCCGAGCACGGTATCCGCGTCAATGTAGTCTCGCCGGGGATCATCGACGCGGGGATGGGGCGCGGGGCGTTGGCGCGGCGGACGCCAGAGGTGCGGGAGCAATTTCTCAGCAGTATTCCCATGCGCCGAGCCGGCGGTCCCGAAGAGGTAGCTGAGGCCGTGGTCTTTCTGGTGTCGCCAGCGGCCAGCTATGTAACGGGGCAGCACATAAGCGTCAACGGCGGCGACCGCACCGAGTCCTACCAATAGGGTTAGACACCCAGCCTAACAGCCTATATATTAGGAAGATAGGCCCTTCTGGAATACAGGTGGGGATCGCTTCTACTGGTCTAAACGGCCTTACTTTAATTAAAAATTAATGAAGTACTTGCTCACTGGTGGCGGCACAGGTGGCCACGTGTATCCGACCTTGGCCATTGCCAACGAAATTCGGCAGACGCGAGCAGATGCCGAATTCCTCTACGTGGGTCATCGAGACAGGCTGGACGCTTGGGTTGTGCCCGATCAGGGGTATCCCATCCGCTTTGTGCGCGCCCGTTCCTTCCCG
Organism: Candidatus Latescibacterota bacterium; assembly: GCA_022820705.1. Classification (GTDB taxonomy): domain Bacteria; phylum Latescibacterota; class UBA2968; order UBA8231; family UBA8231. The sequence goes on from JAJEEZ010000604.1 coordinate 4,024, forward strand.
CGCACGCATTCCCTTGTGCCCCTGCTGCTATTTGCCATCGCGCTCGCGGTCGGGGTCCTCCAAGGGGCGCTCATCCTCTTGCGCTACCGCCCCCAAATTATCATCAGCACGGGTGGTTTCGTCAGTGCGCCGGTCCTCTTCGCGCACGGTGTGCTGGCCAAGGTCGGCCTTTCTCGCGCCCGTGTCTTTATCTACGAGCCGAATGCCTATCCCGGGCTTTTGAACCAAGTCACCGGACGGCTAGCGCAGCGAATCGGGGTGGCGTTTGAGCAGGCGGGTCGCTGGTTCGACGCGCAGAAGGTAGCGGTGGTCGGCTATCCGGTACGCCGCTCTTTTTTGCACCTTGATCGGACGGCCGCGCGAGAAAAATTGGGCATAGACCAAGGCCGCAAGGTCGTACTCGCCTTTGGGGGGTCGGGTGGTGCCAAGGCCATTAACGAGGCCGTGCTCACGGCCTTGCCCCGTTGGCGTGCGGCCGGGCTGGTGGTCATCCACGTCACAGGTCGCTACAAGGGGTCGGATTACGACGCCGTGGCGGATACTGAGGCCGCTTTAACTGAGGTGGGGATAGAGGGCGAAGGCGACTGGTATCGACGCCTCGATTACGCGGATGAGATCGCTGATCTGATCGCGGTAGCAGATCTGGTCATTTGCCGGTCGGGCGCAGGAACCCTCACCGAGATGGCAGTTAGTGGGACCCCCACGCTGATTGTGCCGCTGCCGACATCGGCCGAAGACCATCAGGCGCTGAACGCGCGGGAGATGGAGCGGATAGGGGCTGCTCAGGTACTTTATCAGGAAGCGTTTTGGGACAATGCCTGCATCCACAGCGGACTGGATGGCGAGAAATTGGCGCAGCAGGTGCTGGCGTTGTGCGCCGACGAGGAGCGGTTGCAGGCCATGAGCGCGGCCGCCAAGACCATGCCCAAAACTAACAGCCTTGAACTGATTACGGCTGAGCTGGACAGCCTCATTGCAGGGCAGGAACCGCCACCGTTGCGATTGGAGTCGGCCCCGGTCAAAAAAAGCGGCTTGCCGACTGAACCCAACGCCTTGCTGCGCTGGGTGCAAGCGCGGGTCAAAGAGGTAGGCGGCGTGGCGGCAATGGAGCGCGGTGAACTGGCCTATCTGCGCTATCAAGCCGATCGCCTGCTCACGTCTGAGGGTTGGTGTGAAATCCCGCTGGGGCGGCGCAATGTGGGCATCAAGCTCGTTGCGGTCTTAGACTACCAAGAGCGGCTGCCCTTGCTGCTGCACATTCTCACCGACCGCACCCCGACCGGGTGGATGCACCGTCTTTGCGGCGGCGACTTTCGCCACGGAGGCATTATACGCCGCAATGTCGTCGAACACGGCCTGCGCGGCTTGGGAGCGACCGACGCTCAGACCCGGGCCGCGCTGCTGAACGCGTTAGGGGCAGATCCCTACTTTGAGGTGCGGGCGTGGGCGGCGCGGGCCCTCGGCGAGTTGTTTGCCGTTGATGGTGATATCGAAAGCTCGCTCTTTGCGGCCCTTGACGATAGCTCGCCAGAAGTGATCGTCCAAGCTCTGAGTGCCCTCGGGAAAATAAGTCGCAATCCCGACCTGCTAGCGCGGCTGCGTCGCTTTTATCTGCACTCGAACTGGCAGATTCGCGAGCAGGTCGTGCTGGTGTTGATCGAATTTTTGCAGCGCGGCGTTTTGGAGCCAACTCAATTGGAGCGCGATCTCGACCAAGTTTTGATTTCGATGCCTTATTTCAAGCCGGAGTTTCCCCTCGGTACGCACCTGCGCCAATTGGCCGATCTCGTGCGCGCCGACCAGCCCCTAGCCGCTTCGCAGCGATGATCTACTACCTCGGAATTTACCTGCAAGATGCTGTCGAGGCTTTGTCGTTTTTGCGCTTGGTCGATTCGATCATCTTTCGCGCGCTCTGCGGTGCGATCACCTCGTTGATCTTCACCATTCTCTGCGGTGGGCGGGTCATCCTCTACTTCTACGGTTGCGGGCACCGCGATATG
>JAJEEZ010000329.1:0-6618 GCA_022820705.1 Candidatus Latescibacterota bacterium
TCCAGCGCCGACAGTGCCCTCCTCGCTCCGGCGAGCGTCATAGGCTGGGACCTCCTGCGCTACTTCAAACCCGATGCCGAAGAGCGGTCGTCGCTACGCGTAACGCGCTTGTCCGTCCTCCTCTTGGGCGCACTATCTCTACTGTTGGCCCTCCGGACTGCTTCGGTGTACGACTTGATGGTCAATTCTTGGTCCGTGCTCCTCGCCTCGCTGTTCGTCCCGCTAACTGCCGGCTTGTGGTGGCCCAAGAGCAACGGCCCCGGGGCCTTAGCCTCCATAGCGGTCGGCCTGTGCGCTTGGCAGGGACTGAGGATAGTCTCCTCGGATCTGCCAGCCGACCTTCTGGCCGTGCCCTTTTCCGCCCTCGCCTTGGTAATCGTCAGTTTACTAACCCAAAAGAAGGCCCCACCGCAGCCCCTACTCGATGCCGAGGGACGCCCCCTAGACTATAAAAATCGCTTGGGTATTTAACCTTAAGCTCGCTTGACAGGTAAAAGCGCGTACTTAACTTGTTGACTACTTACCACTCACCTTAAAAAGGAAATTGACTATGAAGATGTACATCGCCGGAGAATGGGTTGACAAAGCCGAAACCATGGACGTCGTCAACCCCTACGATGGCTCAGTTGTTGACACCGTCCCAAGGGGCGACGCCGCAGACATCGGCCGAGCCATTGACTCGGCCGAGCGCGGTGCCAAAGTCATGGCCGCAATGAGCGCCCATGAGCGCTACGAGATTATCCATCGCGCGGCCGATCTAATGCTAGAGCGGCTCGACGACCTAGGGCGCACGATTACCCTCGAAGAAGGCAAGGTCCTCGCCGAAGGCATGGGCGAGGCGTCCCGTGCCCAAGAGACCATCGTCCTGTCTGCCGAGGAAGCCAAGCGCCTGACTGGCGAAACGCTCGACCTGAGCGGGGCCTCTAACGGGGCGGGCAAATTCGGCTTTACGCTGCGGGTCCCCTGTGGCGTGGTAGCCGCGATTACGCCCTTTAACTTCCCGCTCAATCTCGTCTGCCACAAAGTGGGTCCGGCGCTGGCTGCGGGGAATTCGATCATCGTCAAACCCGCCAGCGACACCCCGCTTTCGGCCCTCAAGCTGACCGAGATTTTTGTCGATGCGGGCCTGCCGGCGGAAGCCATTCAGTGCGTCACGGGTTCGGGCGGCGTCATTGGCGACGCGATCAGTTCCAATCCCAAGGTCCGCAAAATCAGCTTCACGGGCAGCCGCGATGTCGGCGAACACATCTGTCAGGTCGCAGGCCTGAAGAAAGTGACCATGGAGCTAGGTTCCAATTCCCCGCTGATTGTCATGCCGGACGCCGACCTCGAAAAAGTCGCCGCCGCTACCGCCAATACCGGCTTTGCCAACGCCGGCCAAGTCTGCATCTCGACTCAGCGAGTATTCGCCAGCAGCGAGGTGTACGGGGATTTTATCGACGCTCTCAAACCCGCAGTCGAATCCCTGACGACCGGCAATCCCCTCGACGGCGACGTCAAGATGGGGCCGATGATCCGCGTCCAAGACGCCGAGCGCGTCGAGGCTTGGGTGCAAGAAGCCGTTGGGTCTGGGGCCAGCATCGTCACGGGCGGAACCCGTGAGGGCACAATGCACGCTCCGACCATCCTAGCCGACGTAGCACCGGAGATGAAGGTCTCCTGCGACGAGATTTTCGGCCCAGCGCTCGGCATCAGCCGGATCGACGATATCGACCAAGCCATCGCCATGGCCAACGATACCAACTACGGTCTCAGCGCCGCGATTTTCACCGAAAACCTCAACTGGGCTCTCCAGTTTGCCCAGCAGGTGGAATCGGGCAACATCCACATCAACTGGGGCACTCAGTGGCGCGCTGACCTAATGCCCTATGGCGGCCTCAAGGAAAGCGGGATGGGCAAGGAAGGGCCCCGGTACGCGGTCGAGGAAATGACCGAAACCAAAATGATCGTCATCCATTAACAACCTCTGGTAACAACGCAAAAGGGGGACGCTCTGGCTGAGCGTCCCCCTTTTTTGTATTGCACCCCTGCTCTTTCAGATCAAATCCAGCGTCTCCATAAACGCCACGCGGATCTGCTTTGTTATCGGCCCCGGAGTACCATCGCCGATAATGGCGTCGTCGATTTTTACCACTGGCATCGCCTCAAGCGTAGTACCGGCGATGAAGACCTCGTCGGCATCCTTAAATTGATCCAGCGTGCAAAACTCTTCGTCGGTGGGTATGCCAAGTTCACGGGCCAAATCGAGCAGAATCCCTCTGGTGATGCTCGGCAGAATGTGAGGACCAATAGGCGCGATGCACAATCGCCCCGCCTGGACGCAGAAGGCACTGGTCGAAGCTCCTTCGGTGACCCGATCTTCTGCATCGACCAGCAGCGCCTCAAAGGCTCCCGCTTGCGCCGCCGCCTGTTTGGCCAAGATGTTGGGCAGTAAGGCAATGCTTTTGATATCGCAGCGCTTCCAGCGCAAGTCTTCGGCGCTAATGATTTCGACGCCGCGGTCGTAGAGGTCCCGTGGCAGACGCCGCAACTCCTTAAACGTCATTACGACAGTGGGATCAACCGGGACAGCGGGAAACTCGTGCTGCCTAGGGGCGACTCCCCGCGTGACTTGGATATAGACCAAGATCTCACCAAAACCGCTCCGTTCGATACCCTCCATCAGCTTATCCCTGAGGCCATAATCGCAGATATCCAACGGCAAGTGCAACGCTTCGAGGTTGCCCTGAAGGCGCGCCAAATGCGGTTCTAAGGCATAGGGACGCCCGCCGTAGGTCCCAACGACTTCATAGACCCCATCGGCGAACTGATAGCCCCGGTCCTCAACCGACACCACAGCTTCGGCCAATGGACAGAAGCGACCGTTGACATAGGCGATCTCAGGCATCGCCCCTCGCTAACCTTTGGCGAGGGCCTGCCACAAGGCTCGATAATAGCGCATCAGGCGCAGGGGGTCTGGGCTCTCGGAGATTTCGGCAAGGCAATAACCTGCGTAGCCGCTCTGCCGCAGCAGAGTAAAGAGCCGCTCCCACGGGTAATCGCTCCACAACTCAGTAATGTGGACCAAGGCGATAGCGTCCTGTAAGGAGGCGAAACTACCATCGATGGAGCCGTCAACTAGGTCCGTCGCATTGGAGTTCCAGCAGACGAAGACATTGTCGTGGTCCGCGTAGTCGATGATCTTGCGGATGTTAGCTGGATCCGAGGTCGTGCGGCCGTGAACCTCCAAGCGAATCTGCACCCCCAAGTCGCGAGCAAATTCGCCGCACTCGCGCAAACTGACGCCGATCTGCTCCAAGGTCTGCTCGATGGGGACCCCCTCATCTACGTGGACGTTGTTGGGGCGCACTTTGACTCCGCCGACTCCGAGATCGTGGGCCAAGCGCACGTATTCTTTGGTCCCGTCGATGTGACTTCGGAGCACCTGCGGATCGACAGCGTCGTATTCAAAGGCGCTGCCTAATCCCACTAGCTCGACTGCCGAGTCGGCAAAGCGCCTCTTGACCTCGGCCCGCTCGGCTGCACTAAGCGACACTTCGACCCCATGGGCATGCGTCGTCCGCAACTCCACTCCAGCAAAACGAGTCTCTTCGCAATGGATAATCAGCGTTTCTAAATCCCAATCGCGACCCAAATTATAGGTAACCATACCGAGCTTCACGTTGCATTCCTCCCCGTTTGATCACCGGCGAAGAGCTCCCGGTGAAAGAGTGCCTTTTGCTGTTGGAGATATTCGCCCTTGCCCATGTTGGGCGCATGGGTTTGCAGGATGTCCCGTGCTGTGGACGCATCGCTGTACAGCAGATCGATGGCCATCATAGCCAAGACTTTGGCTGGGGCAAGGTACCCAGCGGCAGGGTCGGCGATGCCCCAATCAGGCCCGTGGATCACGCCGCTGGCTCCGGTCATAGCTGGGTGTAGTACAGGCATGATCTGACTGAGATCCCCAGCGTCTGTGGAGCCGCCACCGTGGGGGTAATCCCGGTACTGATCCGGGCCGAAAATCCGCGCCGCGTTGTCCTTAAAAAGCTCCCCTAAATCGGGATCATTACACAGCGGCAGGTAGCCGGGCACAGTTTCGATCTCAACCGAGCAGCCGAGGGCAATCGCCGCTCCCCGCAGCGCCCGATCGACCTTGTGAGACGCATCGAGCATCGCCTCGGTGGTGCGGGCGCGGACGTAGGTTTCCAGCCGCACCTCCGCTGGGATGATATTGACTATATCGCCTCCCTTCGTGATGATCGGATGCACCCGCACGCAGTCCTGGTCGCGGAAGGTCTCGCGCTGGGCGTCAATCGCGCTGAGGGCGAGCGTCGCCGCACTGAGCGCGTTGACGCCTTTCTCCGGCGCACCCCCAGCGTGGGCGGCCCGGCCAATGAAACGCACGTTCTTGGCCAAGAAGCCATTGGACGAACGGGCAATCCCCACCGCCCCCTCGCTTTGGGCTGAACTGCTGGTGTGGATCATCACGGCCATATCTACATCGTCAAAGTGTCCCAATTCGACTAGTTCTGGCTTGCCGCCGAGGAATGCGATCTTGCCTTCTTCGACCAGTCCTAAGCGGTAGTCTATCTCGACGTATTCTTCTGCGGGCACGGCGAAAAACGCGATTTCCCCAGCTAGTTCCTCGCTGACGCCGGCTGCTACAAGCCCGTAAGCGGCCCCTACCATCCCGGCGATCTGGGCGTTGTGGCCACAGGCGTGTGCCGCCCCAGTTGCCGGATCGGCGCATGGGTGATCGGGCACGATGAGCGCGTCAAGCTCACCCATTAGCGCCACCGTCGGCCCCGATTGCCGCCCTTTGAGCCGGGCCTTCACACCGGTCAGCGCTAGTTCCCGCTCGTATTGCAATCCGAGCGCGGCAAAACTTTCGCAGACGCGACGGGCTGTCTGTTCCTCCTTAAAGCCCAGTTCGGGTTGGGCCATGATAGCTTCTCCCAGCCCGATAATCTGCTCGCTCTGCTGGTCAATCGCCGCGCAGACAGCGGCCTTTAATTCCTCTTTGCTCCGCATAAATCTCCGTCTTTTTAGGTCGGCCAGTATAAGCCAACATCGCTGGGGTTGTCAAGCAATTCTCTAGCTCGCGCAGGTATAGCACACCCTTAATTTTTGAGGCCGTACGCCTTTGCCCAACCTCAAACTCGTCCAGAGTCATTGCATTGTACAAAATCCTTATCATCGACCGCAATCCCATATTTGGTGCCGCACGAAACCTAAGCCTCAGCCGTGCGGCAACACCCCAATGTCCTCGCCGCGCTGATAGTTAAGCGCATCGACCATCATACGCACGATGTCGTAACTAGGGCTAAATCCTAGGTATTCCTCGGCCTTGCGCAGGTTGAACTCGTAAAAGGTGGGCGTGGCCTGTACAGCCGCTTCGACGTGGGGTATGCCGCGCAATTCGGCGAGCCGGTAACTGACCTCGTCCCAAGTGAAAGGGCGCGGGCCCGCTAGCTGGAAAGTCTCGCCCAATGCCCTCTCTTTACCCAAGGCGCAGAGGCAGCCATGTACGATGTCGCGCACATCGGCGATGTGCTTTTTGAAGGGGCGATCGCGCTGGTCTTTTAGCAGAACCGCGCACTCTTCACCCTGCCACAGGGCAGCCAGTTCCGGGTGCACCTCCTTCATCTTGCTCAGGTAGAACTGCGGAAACTGCAACATTTCATCGGCAGCCCAGACCATGGCGAAACGCAAAATCGTCGTCGGCACTTGGTAGCCCTGCCAATAGCCGTTGCACAATTCCTCGCCCAGCGCCTTAGTCAAGGCATATGCTCCCTTGGGCACGCGCGGCGTCTGTTCATCAATGGGCACGCTCATGCCGCCGGGGACGTATTTGTCGTAGAGCGCGTCCGAGCTGGCGAACAAGAATTGGCCTATCCCCTTCACCCGGCGCACGGCCTCCAGCATGTTAAAGGTGCCGCGCACGTTGATCTCAAAAAACTCCTCGTCGGTAAAAGGACCACCGCCCTGAAAGGCCGCCCCCAAGTGATAGACGGCCTCAATCCCCTCGACCGCCTGTCCGACTGTGGCCGGTTCAATCAAACTTCCCTCGACGAGTTCGACCTGCATCTTCTTGAGATTTTCTACTCGCGGATCTCGGGGCCAGACCAACCCGCGAAGTTGATGCCCGCGCTCGACGAGCTGTTTGGCCAAGTTGACACCAATGCGGCCGGTAATGCCAGTAATCAATATCCTCACGCAAGCCTCCCTATTGACTTACCAACAACAAACCGCACCGCACCGCCGCTGGCAACCCCACCGTGGTGAGAAAGAAGGCTGGAAAAGATGGCGGTCTGTCTTATATTTATCTTATAAGTAATGTGTTGTTTGGACTAGTCCTTGGTTTGCAGTTTTACAACGAAGATGTCACCTGCTCAACTTCGCATCCTGGTCCCGCTCGAAAATCCGCCCCAAGACCACAATCTCGTCGACTTGGCCGCGACCCTTGCCCCTTCGCCTTGGGGCGAGTTGCACTTGACCCACATCCTGACGCCCGACGCTGAACCGCAGCCCGATATAGAACAAGCGCTCCAAGTTTCAGCCGACCGGGCCATGGCCCACGACATCGGTGCGATCGCGCATTTGGAAAAAGACGAGGATGTGACAAGCGGAATTCAA
>JAJEEZ010000553.1:0-8257 GCA_022820705.1 Candidatus Latescibacterota bacterium
CGCCACCGGCTCGGCAAAGTTCAGCCTCAGCCCCGACAAACTCGCCGCAACATCCGGTGCGGCCGAGCGCAACGTCGCCCGCACCTTGAGAAACTCCCGTGGCGACGGCGAAGTAATGGGGCTACCTCCCGGCTCGTCGTAGGGCACACTCCAAGGTTCCCAGTCTGCACCGGCGACTTCTTCGGACACAGTCTCGCCGCGAAAAATGCTCAATAGTTTGTTGTAGGCCGCTTCGGAGATTTCGGTCCCATCCTTTTTGAAGTAGTGCACGATCTCGCCCAAGGTGTCGCCGGTGCGGGTCTGAAGCAGCACCTCGGTACCAGGCGGCGTGTGCGCATCCCACTCGAGGGAAACCAAGTTGCGGCTGCCCCCCAACCGGATCAGATCCGACTCGAGCTGTACCTCTGGCAAAAACCCCTCGCCAAAAAGTTGTATCTCGCTCATCCTGATAGCGCTCCGGTTGGGAAGGCGCACATGTTCTACTTCGTACACCAAGCGAAAAAAGCGCCCTTTTACCGGATTGAAGTCATTGCCATCGACGTTGAGGGCCCCCGCGACGCCCCGCTTTACTTGCTCGCGCCGCACGGCAGTGATCCACTTGAGACCCCCGTCCACCTCCCGCGAACCGTCCGAAAATTCCAACCGATGGTTCCCAAGGCTGTACTCCGTAAAACTCATCCTGTGGCTGTGGATCCAGAAGAACGAGCCCAAGTCAATGAACAACTCGTCCTCTAACCGATTCTCGATGCTGAAGAGGGTCAGCCCCTCTACGCTGGTCACATTGCCGTCGATCATCAATTGGGGATTGATGCTGCCGGGCACCGTAGTAGAAATGGAGCCATTGCGCCGCAAGGCCCCACTGGCCAAGTCGTCGCCTTGGGTCCAAACTTCGAGTTCGGCCAACCGGGGCCGCTCACGCCGAAAGTAGCGTATCGTCCCCCGCCGCTGCGGATCGAGGGCCTCGTACACTTCCTGTTTGACCACGATCTCCCGCCCGTCGGCTTGGCGCTTGCTATATTCGATGATCCCTCGGTCCTCGGAGGGTAGCTGGTCGTACTCCTCTGGGGATACTTCTCGGCCGCGGCCAAAATCGCTGGCCTGCACAACCACTTGGACAAAGCGTCCCACGGCCCGGCGCTGGTCGAGCCCTACTGGGTCGAGTTCGACTTCAAACGTGCGCTGGCTTTTGTTGGGCTTTAACGTCTGTAGCACCGGAAAGAACTCGATACTCGATCCGCCGATTGCCTGTACTGGCTTCTGTCCGTCCGACACCAGTACATCGAATAAAAGAAAGGGGTCGCCCATTCCTTCCTCGACGAATTTTAGCGCGATTTTGTTGATGAAGACAACGCGTCCCAAATCCACCGTAAACCACCACTGAGACGATAGATCTACATTTTCAGCGACCGGATCGGGCTCCCAATACGTGGTCAAGTCGCCATCTAGGGCGGCGACGACTCCTCTGCGGTTGGATCCACCCTGAATGGCGTCGAGGAGGACAATGTCTTCTGGCTCTTTCTTGGAGAGGTAATCTGGGGGATTGTAGCGCAGAAAATCGACAATATCCAGCGCGGCGTTGGTATTTTTGTAAACGCGATTGGGCCGCACCTCTCCAAGTGGAGAAATCTGGATGGTACCGGGCGCAAATTCCCAGTGGTCCCAGTGGTCAGATCCGACGATGACTTGGCTCGCACTGCGGTCGATCCGGTGCCCTGCTTGAGCCAGCAAATCCTCGGTCCCATTCGACCAAAGCACGGCACTGACCAGCACAAAGCGCGCGAGGAGTTTCGTGCGGATATTCATCGGCGGCACCTTTCAAAACCGTGGAGAGTCTGAGTTTTAATAGTCCATATATGGGGGAATCTAACGCCCCTTTGGTCGAGAAACAACATTTACTATCCTAATGAAGACGCATAACGCACTTGACAACTTCGAGAAAGGAACGCGATGGAACTGAATTGGCGAGAAATCGACCGCTGGATTTTTGGCGAGGCTTGGACCGGCTCGCAGATCGGCGACCACGTAGAGGTGTTGTGCGAGCAGATCGGGCCGCGCTGGGCTTCTTCGGAGGGGGAGCGCCAAGCAGTAGAGTACCTGCGGGAGCAGTTTGCGCAGGCGGGACTGGCCGATGCGTCACTGGAGGAGTTTGCACTGAATACCTGGTCGTACAACCGAGCAGAGGCAACGGTGGAGGATCTGGAAATCGACCTCTTGCCCTATAATCGCTGTCCACCGTGCGACCTCGAAGCCCGGATCGTCAATGCGGGCTATGGCACAGAGCACGAAATCGACCGGGTGCGCGGCCAGCTCAAAGGAAGCATCGCCGTCATGCACCTAGCACTGGAGCCTTTTACCGCGCCCTCTCCGCCCAATGTGCGGCTCGCAGCGCTATGCAACGCCGGCGCGGTGGCAGTAGTGGCGATTGATCCAAAAGACGGGCGGCGGGTAGAATACCACAACGGCGGCGATTGGCGCGAGCCAGAGACCGCCGAATTGCCCATTCCGGCGGTTACTACCTCGCGAGAACACGGGGCACTGTTGCAGAAGTGGGCCAGTGAGGGCAAGCGGCTCAAGCTAACCGTTGAAAGCCGGTTTTACCAAGCACCGGCGCACAATGTGGTCGCTTCGATTCCCGGGGCGCGGTGGCCTGAGGAGCGGCTGATGTTGGGCGGGCACCACGACACGGTGTACGGCGCACCAGGAGGCAACGACAATGCCTCGGGCACCATTGCAGTGCTGGAGACGGCGCGGGTCCTAGCCGGACTAAAATCCGCACTAGGCGTCGAGCCGGGGATGAGCCTGTGCTTTGCGACGTATAGCGCCGAGGAGCAGATCTTCCAAGGGTCGAGCGAATACGTGCGGCAACACTGCGTTGCCAAGCCGCGGCTGGCGATCAATCTCGACGAGCTATCGACCGGATCGATCAAGGGGTTAGTACTGGCGTTTGGACATCTGCGCGGCTTGGTACAAACTCAACTCAATGCAATGGGCGACGGGCTAAAGTGCCACGTCATGTCCCAACTCGACGCGACTTCAGACCACTTTCCCTTTTTGCGCGAGGGCATTGACGCGGCGCATCTGTGGCGCTGGCGCTTTAGCGGCCGCCACGCCGATTCCAACTATCACCACGAGCCAGCCGACACTGCCGACAAGCTCAACGTGCGGGAGTTAAAAGAATACGTCGGACAGCTAGCGCGACTGTTGCTGCGGCTGTCGCACGTAGCGCCCGAGGAGTGGCCGGAGAATCCGATGACCAAGGAGGCGGTCGAAGAACGACTAGCGGCCGAGCGCGGGACCGTGGTGCGGGTGTTTTAAGACCAGACGTAGATCTCGTCGTCGTCCGGGGACATGGCAAAGAAGATGGCCAGTACCGCCCGGGGCTGGTCGCCGACGACCGCGGGCACCTCGTGGATGTTTTCGGTAAAGAAAAAGTAGAGGTCGCCGGGTTCGAGCTGAACTTGGACGCGCTCAATGCCCTCGCGGGCGACGTAGGCAGCGAATTCCTCGCGCCCCAAATGCTCGGTGAGCGCGGGACGAAAGGGACAGTTGTACAGGTACGGCTCCCCGGTGCCGCCTTCCTTGGTGCTATTCTGAAAGCAAAGCACCCCAGCGAACTGGTGTTTGAAGCGCGAAATCTGGTACTCGAAAGCCCGAGTGCGCTTGGCGACGGAATCGTAGTGCGGGCCGTGGCCGGTCTCCCGGTGATAGACGCGGAAGATGGCCGGGCCGTAGAGGCGACCGTCCGGCTCGCGCGCGGTCTTGACCTCTTTGCCGGGCGCTAGTTGGCCAAGGGCGTCGTACATAGTGCGGACCGGATCGTCATAGCCGTCGAAGAGGGTCTCAAATAACGCCAGCGTCTCCGCGGAGTGGGCGTGGAACTTTTCGCGGTCGCTGCGGTGGTGGCCAAAACTAGTGCCAATATCGACGCGACGCGCTTGGCCGTCGCCGACCTCGTGGGGGTCGTAGAGCAGGCTGCGCTCGTAGAACCGCCGCATCAGCGCCCGGCAATGGGCGGGGTTGTAGTGCTGGCGCAGCACAAAGGCCGGCACCTCGCCGCGCGCTAGGGCCATCAGCGGCTCGGGGTACTGGGCGAGGATCTCGGAGATGGGAGCTTCAAATGGGGTCCATATTTGGGAGGTTGTCATGGCGGGAAATTTAATATGCGTCGCAAGCTGAGTCCACACGGACTATTCGCACGATACAAAGACATGCTCAAAAAGGTTGTAGCTGCCGATTGAAAAATTCACCATACATCTGAAGTCCAGAGGCTTGTAACGTGGAATATCGAGAGCGGAGTCGCGGATGCGGTGAAACGGGCGTCAGTACGCTAGCCCGATCAGACGCACGGTATCGAATCCTACAAAGTGTTCACACTTAGCCTGAGAATGGCGAGATCGCTTTACTGCGCAGATAATCGACGTTCATCTCAATTCCCAAGCCGGGCCGGTTGGACAGATGTAGGCAGCCGTCTCTGACATCCAACGGATGGTCGATTAGCACATCATAAGCGTTGAGCTTGGCGCGACTGGTCTCTAATTTGTAGAAATTCGGGACTGTCATCATCGTATGCGCCCCAGCCAGCACATTGATGGGACCGCTTGCATCGTGTGGCGAGATCGGCACGTAGTACGCCTCGGCCTGCGTCGCAATCTTCTTCAACTCTGAAATACCACCCGCCCACGTCACATCTGGCATGATATAGTCCGCGAGTTCATTTTCAAAAACTGGCACGAACTCATAGCGGGTCTGGAGCCGCTCACCGACACAGATTGGCACGCTGACGTTCTGTCTGACCTGCTTCAATGCGTGGTAACTTTCAACGGGGACCGGCTCTTCAAACCATCCAATGTTGTAAGGTTCCAACCTTTTCGCGAGCCGAATCGCTGTTGCTACATCAAACCGACCGTGACAGTCGATGAGAATTTGAATGTCAGGTCCGACCGCCTCTCGAATTGCAGCAATCACATTTGCGCCCTGTTCTTCTCCTGCGGCATCCATCTGCCCACTCAAATAGCCATTGGCTTCTTCCGGATGGTGAGGGAACGGATCGGTTTTCAACGCGGTATGACCTGTTTCTGCAATCGCTTTGCAATGCGCTGCCGCGCTCTCTGGGTCTTGCCCACCCCCTGGATGCGTGTAAAGAGATATCGAGTCCCGAACGGGTCCCCCGCCAACCAGCTCATAGATTGGTAATCCCAACTGCTTACCGCGAATATCCCACAACGCGATATCAATAGCACTGACGATATTTGAGGTGGCACCCCGTGTCCCCATGTAGGTGAACGCTCGGAAAACCTTGTTCCATATCGTCTCAATGCGCGTTGCGTCATCGCCTTCAATTAGACTGCTGGTTTGTGCAAGCATGGCACAGACTGCTCTATTTGCTACTGGGCTGGTACCGGTAATTTCGCCCCACCCTGTGATCCCTTCGTCTGTTGAGACTTGAACGAAGACATACTCTCGTTCTCTGTCGGGGCGGTCACCGGCGGTATCTAGGTAAGGCGCTGGTGATTTAACGAGCCACGGTGTAACTCCAGTTATCTTCATCGTTTAACTCCTGTTTTCTAATAACATTGATTTATCTAAGAAGAAGCTACAAAGCCTCCGCGAATTAACGCGAATCTACGCAAAAAAAGAAAGCCTAAAGACGGGCAACTCGCGAATGCGGTGAAGCGGGCGTCAGTACGCCAGCCCGATCAGACGCACGGCATCGTCCTCGCCGGTCTGAGCGCCCAGATCAATGCGGCAGAGGTAAATCCCCGGCGGCGCGACCGCACCCTGTAAATCAACTCCATCCCACAGATAAGACAGCAAACTGCCCGTCGATGACGGGCTTAGCCGCGCCACTTGGTGCCCGCTCAAGTCGAAGATCTCCACTTGCGGTGCAGGCGCGGCGACCTTCAAGACGGCAAAGCGGATCGCGACCCGGTCGTTGATCCCGTCGCCATTGGGGGTGAAGATCGGTGGGTCTATCGCGAGGTCGTCGATGAGCCATCGGCTGCTAGTCAGTTCGGGCAAGAGCACGATATTGGCGCGACGGGACATGGCCTCCACCGATTGCCACAGACCCGGTCGCTCGTTGGTGCCGAGGTCGAGGGCGAAGAGGGCGGCGTTCTGCAGGACGCGGGTAGTAAAGCTGACTTCAAGCGAGTCGGCGGCGATCACCTCTGGCAGGGCGATGAAGAGCGAGTCGCCCCGCACTTCCACCGCCACGGGATCGATAGGAGTTGCCCCCGCGCTCACCTCGACGCCAGCCTTGAGGTCGACCGGCCCAGGCAGGGTAAAGCGCAAGAGGTCGAAGCCGCTGTCTGCGGGCAGCGCACGCGTCGCCAAGAAGTAGGTGAAGCGGGTGGCCTCGTTAGGGCGCACCTCGCGCGGCTCGATGCGTCCTAGGGCCTCCTGCACCAAAGCCTCCTCAAACTCGATCGCCAGCGAGTGGACCGTCGGCGCGAACTCGGGGTCGTCGGTGGCGAAGATCAGTTCCAATTGCACAAAGCGGCGCGGACTCTCCGACTTGAAGGGATCACCCGAGGACTGGTACTCGCTGCTCCACGCGCTCCAGTCCTCGCCCACCACCAAGACGGTGTCGATGGGGCCTTTGAGAACTTTGGGCAGACTATTGTATTTCTCCTCGGTGACCTCGTCCCCCTTCTTGTCGTAGAAGGTGTATTGCTCGCTGAGCGCGTTGCCCGAGCGCGAGCGCAATTGGATGCGGGTGTCCGCAGGCAGCTCGGCGTCCCAAGAGAGTGCGTTGATGACCTTGGGACGGCCGTCGGCGGCACCCAGATCGATAAAGTCGGATCGCAGTACGACCTCGGCGGGATAGCCGGGTGAGAAGACCATGAACTCCCCCCACTTGGCCTGCCCCCAGCCGCTGTCGGTGACGCCGTGCCAGAACAAATAGCGCATTTTGCGCGGTCTGAAGAGATAGCGGATATAGAGCAGGCGGTCGGTGCCGGGGTTGAGGTGGGTGAGCAGCTCGGCGTAGTCGAAGGGCTCTGCTACCGGCAGGCCGCTGACTAAGGCGCGGGTGCCGTCCGAAAAGAGGATGGTGTGGCCGGGACCAGTGCCGCCGACGCCAAAGCCCAAGGTGCCCTCCTGCTGGCGCATCGAATAGATGAACATCTCATCGACGAAAAACACCGCGCCCAAATCAACTCCAAACCACACGCCGTTTTCCTTCCAACCCAGTTCGCCAACGCCTGAGGAAATGGAGTTGTTGGTGTTGAGATTGGCGTCGAATAGGTTGGCGGTGGCAGTGGCGCGAGCCCCGTCAGTGAAGGAGCCGCGCCGGTCGGTGCCGATGGCGATATTGTCACCGATGCCGATGACCTCGATCTCGGCGAGGGCCCCGTCCGCGCTCTGTTCCTCGGCCATGATACTGACGTACTGGATGAGTTGGTAGTGGTCGCGGCGATCCGGCTCTACTCGCAGGCCGGCGTCGATTACCAAGGTGCTGTCGTTGCCGGGAAATCCGAGGGGTATGGCGATGGAAGTCGCCTCATTAGGTCGGGTGGTGCGATAGACCGAGCGGAAAAGAAAGACGTCTTGGGTGGCGACGATGCGCACGCCGGTATTGACCAGCACGGTAAACTGCCTGAGGGGACGGGCCTCTTCTCGGTCGGGAAAGATCCGGCGGATTTCGCGAGCGAGGACGGCGCGCCCTAGGTCGATGGTGATAAACCAGTCTTCGGGTGCGGCACCGGGATCGGGCTGCCAGAAGGTCTCGGGATCGCCGTCGATAGCCAGCGTGGCCGTCTCCGGGCTGGACCCCACTTCCCAGATGCCACCGAAAACCGAGTCGCCGCGCCCTTTGGTCTCGTGCGCGAACAGATGGGCGTCCTGCACCGCGTTGATATCCTTGCGGAATTTGACTAGCTGTAATTGTCCCTCGCTCCCGACCTGCGTCAGGCCAAAGGGCTTTTCCCAAGTCGCCCATTCTGCGGCGCTGTCGAAGACCAGTTGGTCGGCGCAGACCGGGACCGCGCACAGCAGTAAGGCGCAGATGTGCTTGCTCGACATAGCCATTACCCCTTAGTAGGCGATACCCAAAGGGAGGATTTGTGCTGAGGTGGCAAATTCGGCATTGGGGGCGACGCTCAGGAGATAGACGCCGGGCGGTAGCAGTTCGCCGCCCTCGTCGCGTCCGTCCCATTCGGTTTCCTGTGGGCCAGCGGCTTGCCGCCCGGCGTCAATGCGGGCCAGTCTGCGTCCGTCGAGGGCGTAGATCTCCAGCGCAACTGGGACCAATTCGGGC
>JAJEEZ010000631.1:0-23092 GCA_022820705.1 Candidatus Latescibacterota bacterium
CCGCCTCAACCGAGGCAATGGTAATCGTGCCGTCTTCATCGACATTGACCGTGGCACCGGTCTTTTCGATCTCGCGGATGGTTTTGCCACCCGGGCCGATGACCGCGCCGATTTTGCTCTGGTCGATCTTGACAAACTCAATGCGTGGCGCCCAGCGCGAAAGCTCGGGCCGCGCCGCGCTTAGGCATTCATCCATAATGGCCAAAACCTGATCGCGGCCCTCTTTAGCGCGGTCCAGGGCTTCCTTGAAAATGTCTAGCTGCAAGCCCTGGATCTTGATGTCCATCTGGATCGCGGTAATCCCGTCTTTGGTGCCAGCGACCTTGAGATCCATGTCGCCGAGAAAATCTTCGGCGTCGCGGATGTCGGTCAGCAGTTCGTACTCGTCTCCTTCCTTGACCAAGCCCACGCCCGTACCGCACACCGCGGTTTTAACGGGAATGCCAGCGTCCATCAAAGCGAGCGAGCAGCCACACACCGTGGCCATAGAACTAGAACTGCTCGACTCGGTTATATCGGACACTAAGCGAATTGTGTAGGGAAAGGACTCGACCGAGGGGATGACCGGCTCTAAGGCGCGCTCGGCCAGATGGCCATGGCCAATGTCCCGACGTCCCGGCCCGCGCTCAAAGCGCACTTCGCCGACCGAATACGGGGGGAAGTTGTAATCCAAGTAATAGGACTTAAACCGCTTGCCTTGCAGATCGTCGGCCATGCGCTCGTCGAGCTTAGTGCCCAGCGTCGCCACACAGAGCGCTTGCGTCTGTCCGCGAGTAAACAGTGCCGAACCATGCGTCCGCGGCAACACCGTACTCTCGCAGGTAACATCGCGCACCGCGTCAAGTGCGCGGCCGTCAATGCGCCGCTTCTCCTTGAGGATCATAGTGCGCATGTCGGCCTTGAGCAGCGCTTCTAGCTCGGCTAAGATGAGCTTTTCCGAGTCTGGAAAGCGCTCGGCCAACCCCTCCAAGACATCGGCGTTAATCGCGTCGATGCGCTCTTGCCGCTCTTCTTTGCGCGGGCTTCTGTTGGCCTCGGCGATGCGCTCTTGCGCCAACTCGGCAACGTCGCTGACCAGTTCGGGATCGGATTCTGCGACCTCGACGACAAGTTTCTCCTTGCCGACTTCAGCAACCAGCCGCTCTTGTAGCTCTACCAGTGCGGCGATGCACTCGTGGCCAAAGGCCAGCGCATCCACCAGATCTTGCTCGGCAATCTCGTGGGCACCCCCTTCGACGCTGACGATGGAATCGGCCGTACCGCAGACGATGATTTCGAGATCGGACTCATCTAGCTGGGTAGAAGTCGGATTGGCGACAAACTCACCGTTGATGCGCCCGACTCGCACGGCTCCCATAGGGCCAGCAAAGGGAATGTCGGAGATACTCAAAGCCGCTGAAGCCCCGATTAAACCCAAGACATCGGCGTCGTTTTCGCCATCGTACGAAAGCACCGAAACATAGACTTGGATCTCATAGGGAAACTTCTTGGGAAACATCGGCCGAATAGGGTGATCAATTAACCGGGCACTCAGGGTTTCCTTTTCGGAGGGGCGCCCTTCGCGCTTGAAGATGTTGCCCGGTATCTTGCCGCCAGCGTAGGCCTTTTCCCGGTAATCTACGATCAAGGGCAGAAAGCCCCGATCTTCCGGCGTGTTGGTCCGGCAGGCCGTTACCAGTACTACGGTCTCTCCGTATTGTATCCACACGGCCCCATTGGCTTGCTTGGCGATTCTGCCCGTTTCAATCGACAGACTCCGCCCGCCTATTTCGAGTTCGAGTTTAGTCATTAGATATATCTTTTTGCTCTTTCCTTTGAGGTTTTGAATTCTGAGCGGCACTCGTACAAGCACTGCAGTGAGTCGTTTAGTGCGAGCTAACGGCGCAATCCCAACTCGCGGATCAACGCCGCGTACTCCTGCGGTTTTTTCTTTTGGTAGTAGCTTTGCAATCGCCTCCTCTTGCCTATGAGAACAAGTAAACCTCGCCGCGTGGCAAAGTCTTTTTGCTGGTCTTTGAGGTGTTCGGTCAAGTGCCGGATGCGCTCGGTGAGAATGGCAATCTGCACCGGGGTGGCTCCCGGACCGCCTTCTTGCCCGAACTTCTCGATCAGTTCTTTCTTGCGCTCAGTTGTTATCGACAACGGCAACCTCCGTATTTCACGCCGCGCTTTCCGCCTTCAGCACTTGGAAGCGAATAGGGCGCGTGCTTGGTTAATGTCTTTGCGAATTTGTCCTACCAGCTCGTCTGGACAGGCAAATGCGCGTTGGTCGCGCAGCTTTTTTACGAGGGCGACCTGTAGGGTTTGTCCGTAGAGGTCGCCGGTAAAATCGAGTATGTGCAACTCGATGACTAGCGCTTCTTCGGCAAATGTGGGCCGAGGGCCAATGTGAGCCACGGCCGACAAAATCCCACTTCCGGGGCATTGTACCTCGGCGGCAAATACCCCCTGCGGCAAAGAGTTATCGCCGTGGGGTAGCAAGTTCGCCGTGGGAAACCCCAGTGTTCTACCGCGTCCTTGGCCTGGCGTGACGCGACCGGAAAAATGAATGCCAGCACCTTCCATCTAAGGTTGGCGCAAAACGCACAGGGGCCGCAATGCCCCCTTCTCCCACCGTGCGAGACCAAACAAGGTTTGTGCTGCGTCAAAAACCGCGCAAACCTCGCGCGGTCCTGCGCCAGTGGGATGCTCAATTACCTTTCCATGGACGAAATCGGCTAGATTGCCTTCGTTCAGCTCCACGGCCGCCAGTTCGCTCAAGGCCAGCCGCGGATGGACGAGGGCCTTTTCAATTTGGCCCGCTCTACTCAGACTAGCTACTTGGTCTAACGTCAGGGCTTTGTCCAGCCCGAGACCTCCGGCGCGCAGTCGGCGCAATTCCGCTAAATAAGCACCTGTCCTCAAGGCGCACCCTAGGTCGGCGGCCAGCGAGCGGATATATGTTCCTGCAGAGCAATAGATTCTCACCCTTAGTCTAGGAAAATCGTAGCCGAGCAATTCCATCGCGTGAATATGCACTCGGCGGGATTTGAGGACGACCTCGTCCCCGCGACGCGCCCGCTTGTACGAGCGCACCCCAGCTACCTTTACGGCTGAATACGCTGGCGGAACTTGGTCTATGGCACCCGTAAAGTCGCGCAGAGCTTGGGCCACACTTTGGACGTTGGGAGGCGTGCAGTTGGCTTGGTGGCGGATCGGCCCTTCGACATCGCCCGTAGCACTCACAGCTCCCAGACAAATCTCGGCCTCGTATTCCTTATCTGCGCCGCTGAGCCACCTATTGAGCCGGGTATAGCGCCCCAAGCAAACGACCAAGACGCCGCTGGCCAAGGGATCGAGCGTGCCGCAGTGCCCAATGCGCCGCAATTGCAACAGACGCCGGAGCGAGGCGATTATGTCGTGCGAAGTGGGGCCTTTGGCTTTGTCGATGACCAAAACCCCGGTCAGAGCCAGATCAACCATGCGGCGCTCCACCAAGACTATCGATCAGGGCCGTCAAGCGCACGGCGCGCTCGGTGGTGTCGTCGTATGCAACCCGCAACTGGGGTGCGTAGCGCAAGCGCATGCGCTGGGCGATTTCTCGGCGTATAAAACCCAATCCCCGGTGCATCCCTTGGAGTACCTGCTTTTTGTCGTCTGCATTGCCGAGCGTGCTGACAAAAATCGTGGCATAACTCATGTCGGCGGAGAGTTCCACATCCACTACTTGGACTAGCTGCAACCGAGGATCCTTCATCCGTCCTACAATGTCGGTCAGCTCGCGCAGCAACTGCCCGCGCACTCGGCTAATTCGTTGGGGGGAGGCCACTTGTGCTCAGTGTACTTCCATTTGGTAGTCGAGAATCTGCACTCGGGGGTCGCCTTCGACGAAGTTAACGATTCTAGTCAGCATCTCGTCGCAGTGTTCAACGGCCGAACTCACTACCGCAACCCCCAGCACTGCCCGCTGCCAAAGCGCATGGTCATCTACTTCGGCCACAGCCGCGTTAAAGCGGTTGCGGATGCGCCCCTTGAGGCTGTTGAGGACTTGCCGCTTGTCTTTGAGCGAATGGCTATCGCCGATGTAGAGTTGCACTGCACAGCTCATAACGATCAAAACAGATCGACTACCCTTAGAGCGTCCGCTCGGTCTCGACCATAACCAAGGATTCGACGATGTCACCTTCTGCGATGTCGTCGAATCCGGCAAATCCCATGCCGCACTCGAAGCCTTCAGAGACCTCGCGCACATCGTCCTTGAATCGCCGCAACGAAGTAAGCTCTCCGGTAAAGACGACTTGGCCATCGCGCAAAACCCGCACTTGGTTACTGCGGGCGATGGTGCCGTCTTGCACCAAACAACCGCCGATCGTCCCCGTGCGGGACGAAGTAAAAATTTGGCGGATTTCGGCCCGGCCAACCACTTGTTCTTCGGTCGTTGGAGCCAAAAGGCCAGCTAAGGCGGCTCGCACATCCTCGATGACCTCGTAGATGATGCGGTAGTTGCGAATCTCCACGCCCTCCTGCACGGCGAGGTCGCGGGCCGAGGGTTGGGTGTTCACGTGGAAACCGAGCAAAATGGCGTTAGAAGCCGCCGCCAATAGCACATCTGATTCTGAAATGGCCCCCACCGCGCTGTGAATGACGTTGACCCTCACTTCCTCGTGGGTTATGCGGCCCAGCTCTTCGGCAATGGCCTCGACCGACCCATCGACATCGCCTTTGACCACCACCCGCAACTCTTGAATGTGGCCTTGCTGGATCTGATCGTGTAAGTCGCTGAGCGTAACTGTGCGCAGCTTGCGGTGATCCTGCTCGCGCTTGATGAGATGCCGCCGCTGGCTGAGGTCCTTGGCCTCGCGCTCGGAATTGGCAACAGCAAAAGTATCTCCAGCTTGCGGCACCCCGGGCAACCCGAGCACTTGGACGGGTACGGAGGGTTTTGCTTCTTCGACTCGCTGGCCATGCTCGTCGAGCAGGGCGCGGACCCTGCCGCTATGCACGCCGGTAATAAAAGGCTCGCCGACGCACAGCGTTCCCTCTTGCACCAAAACTGTAGCCACAGCCCCCCGCCCCTTGTCGAGATGGGCTTCAACAATCGTCCCACGCGCTTTCTTATAAGGATTGGCCTGCAACTCAAGCAACTCGGCCACAATGAGGAGCAATTCCAGCAAGTGGTCTATGCCTTGTCCGGTCTTGGCGGAGATCTCGGCACAGGGAATCTGCCCTCCCCACTCTTCGATTAAAACCCCTCTTTCCGACAATTCCCGTTTGATCTTGTCTGCATCGGCCGTAGGTAAGTCTATTTTGTTAATCGCTACTACTAAGGGAACCTGCGCGGCCTTGGCGTGGTCGATCGCTTCAATGGTTTGCGGCATGACGCTGTCGTCGGCAGCCACGACCAAGATCACAATATCCGTTACTCTTGAACCACGCGCCCGCATCGCCGTGAAGGCCGCATGCCCTGGGGTGTCGAGGAACGTCACGCCGCGACCATCTTCCATGTTGATCACATACGCCCCGATATGCTGGGTAATGCCGCCAGATTCTCCCTCGACCACCTTGCTTTCGCGCAAGTAGTCAAGCAACGAGGTTTTACCGTGATCGACGTGGCCCATGACGGTGACAACCGGCGGACGCGGCTCGGGTTCGCCGATTTCTTCCTCCTCGACAATCTCATCCAATTCGGCTTCTTCGGCTTCCAGCGGAACCACTTCAAAGCCAAACTCATCGGCCAGCGTCTGCATGATGTCCATATCGAGGCGTTGATTGATCGTCGCCATGGTACCCAACTGCAAACACAGGGCGATTACTTCGCTGACCTTGACGCCGAGTTGTTCGGCAAATTCGCCGAGCGTGATAAACTCACTGACCTTGATCTGGCGAATCTCACCGCCTTCCTCGGCACCGTCTTCGCGCGGGCCCCGCTCGTAGCGCCGGCGCACCCGCCCTTCGTTGAGCTGACTCAAGGTCCGCCGCACGCTTTCTTGGACTTCCTTAGCATCGGGTGCCCCTTTGCGCCGCTTCCCCCGGCGGCGCTTGGGCGGCGACCCGGGCAAATTGGCCTGGGCAGTTACTTCTCGCTTCTCGCCCAAGCCCTCGCGGATGCTTTCTAAGCTATCCTGCCCTTTGCCACGCCGGCGACCGCGACGACGCCCTCCCTCGTCCTTGTCGGGCAAGGGCACGGCGCGCTCCTCGGCCTGCCCTTCGACGCCCTGCTTGCGAGTCGCCGCCCCCCTTTCGCGACGACGCTCGGGTCTCAAGCTATCTGCCTGTTTGCGGCTGTCCTCTTTGGCCTTCTGCCGCTTTACTTCCTCTATCGAGCTTTTCTTTTCTTCAGCCAGCTTGCGGTCGATGGCCTCCAGCATCTCGGGCGTAAGTACGCTCATATGGCTTTTAACTTCCATATCCATGCCCTTGAGCATGGATATGAGCGCATCACTGGACAGCTTCTGTTCTTTGGCTACTTGATAAACCCGGCGCTTTTCCAAAACTATTCCCTCAGCTACTCAGCCCTTTGGTCTGTCTCGTCTTCTCCACTCACAGCGGGCGCGGCAAGCACTTCTTCACTCTTTTGCCCAGCCGCTTCTTCCTCAGCGGTGATCAATGCTTCAATATCGACCTCACCATGTTCGGCAAGGTATGCGGCGGCAGCGACCTTTACCCCTTGGGCGGTTTCGGCCAACTCTAGGCCCGGCACGGTCTGTAACAGCTCTGTATCGGCCTCGGAGATCGCGGTGATGGAGTCGAAACCGGACGTGGTCAAACTCAGGGCAATCAACTCGCTAATACCATCTATCTGGCGGAATACTTGCTGGTACTTCTCCTGCTTGGCGCGGCGCTCTTGGTATTGCCCGTCGGTGATGATATCGAGCCCCCAACCCGTCAGTTGGCTGGCGAGTTTGGTATTTTGGCCGCCCTTGCCAATGGCCAGCGATAGCTGCTCCTCTTCGACGATCACCACCGCGTGCCGACGGCGCGAATCCGTAATGCAGCGCACTACGGTGGCTGGGCTTAGAGCGCGGCTTATGAATATATCCGGCTCGTCGATCCAAGGAACGATATCTATGCGCTCGCCACTCAATTCTCGGACGATGGCTTGCACCCGCGATCCTTTCACCCCCACGCAGGCCCCCACCGGATCGACGCGTTCGTCGCTGCTGCTAACCGCAATCTTGGCTCGCTCCCCCGGCTCGCGGGCCACGCCGTGAATCTCGACGATGCCCTCGGCTATCTCCGGCACTTCTGTCGCAAAGAGCTTCCTGAGGAATTCGGGCCGCGTGCGAGAAAGCAAGACCTGAGGCCCTCGGCTCGACTTGAGTACCTCGTATATATAGCCTCGCACCGCATCGCCTTGGCGGTAGCGCTCGCGGCGGATTTGCTCTTTGTATGGCACGGCGGCCTCGGCCCGACCAAGGTTGAGAATGATATCGCCGTGGCTGATTTGTTGCACAGTACCGGATTCGACGAGACCGACCCGACCGATAAATTCGTCGTATATTCGCTCGCGCTCGGCTTCGCGGACCCGCTGAATGAGAATCTGCTTTGCAGTCTGTATGGCGTTGCGACCAAAGTCGGCGAAATTGAGCTGCTGTACCAGCACGGAACCCAGTTGGGCATGAGGGTCGATGTTGCGGGCATCGGCGAGGAGAATCTCTATGGATGGCTCGACCACTTCTTCGACGACGGTCTTGCGGGCATACACGGCCATCTTGCCCTGGACCGCGTCGATGTCAACTTCGTAATTTTCGGTATTGCCGTAGTGCCTTTTGGCGGCCGAAATTAGGGCGTCGGCAAGGGTTTGTACCACCAATTCCCGATCGACGTTTTTTTCGCGGGCAATCTGCCCCAAGGCTTCGACAATGTTTGCGTTGTTCATGTCTTTTGCTCGACCTTCGCTGCTTACAATTCTGGTTCGATGTTGGCTTTAGCAATATTGGCGCGTGCCACGATCTCGGCTGGGCTGTCGAGCTGAATCTGGTCAGCTTCCCAAGCGACCAGCCGACCTTTGACCGCTCGACCGGACGTGAGTACGACTTTTAGCAGCCGGCCCTGGGCGCGGGTAAAATCCCCATCGGTCTCTAGAGGCCGGTCCAATCCGGGCGAAGTAACTTCGAGCCGATAGCGTCCGGCAATGGGATCTTCTATGTCGAAAAGATCGGCCACTTCGCGACTGATTGACTCGCAGGTGGCCAGCGTTACGCCGCAATTTTTGTGAACCAATAATCTGACTAGCTGATTACCGTGGGCTCCGCTGAGTTCGATATCGACGAGTTCGGCCTCGTGCTCGCGGACAATGGGTTCGACAAGAGCTACTATATCGGCCTTTAATGCGAATTTATCTACGGCGGAAATACGCGCTTTTCCCCCTTAAGCAAAAAAGTGGGCTATGACGCCCACTCGGGATTATAAAATATGGAATTATATTAGTTTAGGCAAGAAGACTTAACAGCCCTAGCCAAATGTCGACGCTAGAGGAGACGCAATATCTCGCGCAGTTCTTTTTTGGTCTCTTCGATCATTCTCAATGCGGCTTCCCGGCCCTGTACAGGCTCGGCGTTGGCTTGCGCCGCTGCTGGCGCGGGACTGTCCTGTTGTTGGGCAAGCAAAATAGACACTTGCTCGCCAACCTGACGCAGGAGCTCGGGTTCGTCTTTGAGCTTTTTCTTTACGCCTTGCGTCGTATAGCGCTCCTCATAGAGGAGGCGTTTGAGCAACAGGATGATCCCTATATCGCGTTCTCTGTAGGCCCTGTTTTTGCCACCGCGCGCGCGACGCGGTCGCAAACACACAAACTCCTTCTCCCACGCCCTGAGCGTATAGGGTTGTAGTTGTGTGAGTTCTGCGACTTCGCTGATGCTGTAATACAGCTTGTTTTGCAATGGATTTTTCACGATCGCACTTCCCTGTATCCTTTGCGATGACGCCAGGCGATGCGCAAGGGCGTTCCCTCGAAATCAAACTCCGACCTCAGTCGATTTTCGATGTGGCGTCGATAATTTCCCGGCACGGAGCGGGGCAAATTGGTAAAGATCGTAAATGCCGGCGGGTTAATCGCGTGTTGGGTTGCGTAGAGCAGACGGATATCTCGGCCTTCTTGAGTCGCTAGGTACTCGCCAGAAAACTGCTGAATGATCTTGTTCAAGCGCGCGGTGGGAATCCGCGTCCGGCGCTTATTGCCCACCGCGGCCACCACTTCGAGACACTTGTGAACCCGCCGCCCGGTCAAGCCCGATATGCACAGCACTGGATAGTTGCGCAAAAAAGGATAGCGATCGCGCAACTCGCTGCGGAACTCGGCCACCGTTTTCTCGACGATTAAATCCCACTTATTGATCGCCACTACCAAACCACAGCCAGATTTTATCACTTGCTCCATGATGCGAGCGTCTTGCATGACCCACCCCTCGGCACCGTCTATGAGCACAACCGCTACATCGGCTTGATCAATGCTATTGGCCGCCCGGCGTGTACTGTAGAATTCCACTGGATCATCGACCTTAGATCGCCGCCGCAAACCTGCAGTATCCACGAACTGCAGGTGGCTGTCCTGCCAAGTCAAGCGCAGTTGCGTTGGGTCGCGGGTCGTACCAGGCTGGTCGTGGACGATGGAAACCTGATAGCCGGCGAGGCGATTGATCAGCGTGGATTTGCCCACGTTAGGACGCCCGACCAAAGCGACTCGAATCGCCGCCTCGTCCCATTCTGGCCCATACGCCTCGGCCTCATCGAAGAGCGCAATAAGTGCATCGAGCAAGTCCCCGGAACGCCGCCCAGTCACGGCTGAAACCGGCAGGGGCTCCCCCAAGCCGAGCCGGTAGAATTCATCAAGCGACGCGACCGCCCCCACCTCATCGACTTTGTTGACGGCCAGCAAACACTTCCCGCCCCCGCTGCGCATCATGGCCCCCATCTCTTGGTCAAGGTCGGTCAAACCCGTAGTCCCATCGCATAGAAAAATCGCTATATCCGCTTCTGTTAGAGCCTTTGCCGCTTGGGAGCGCACAGCCACAGATAGTGCATCTTTGGCACTGGGCATGTAGCCCCCCGTATCGACCAAAGTAAAGGAGTGCCCTCCCCACTCGGCCGCAGCGAATATCTGATCTCGCGTGACCCCGGGCTGGCCATCGGTTATGGCCAATCGAGTCCCCAAGATGCGGTTGAACAGGGTCGATTTGCCCACGTTGGGCCGCCCGACAATCGCCACGATAGGCCGGCGATGGCTTTCGACGGTCTGGCTGCTCATTTTTCGCGCCCTATGGAGTAACCCAATTCGGTTAGCTGTCGCCCCTCTCCTTGCACGTTCACGCCTTGATCGGTCCAAATGCGCTCAAGTGATTCGACCAAGTCGTACCCCCCTACCGCGAGGGGGACGCCTATCTCTCCCGCAAGTTGGGGCACGGTCATGTCGTCTAGTGTCAAACCCTCGCCATTGATGCAATTGGGCGGCAGCAAGACCAAATCCCGCTCGATTCCATCGCGCACACGCGCCGCCATATCGCGGCCGGTCAGCAGGCCCGACACCGTGATCCCACGACCGAAAAAGTCGTTATCTACCGGTAGGAGATCGATCTGTACGTTCTCAATGGCGTTCAGCCTAGCCACTAGGGGCACGAGGATCGGCTCGGCCAAGCGGCCAGTCAGCAGACCGATCCGCATGGCCTCGGCCGTGTGTACTGGTAGTCTCTTGCTGGCCTCGTCCCAAGTGTCGAGAAAGGAACGGACCATGCCGATGCCGTTTTCTAGCTGAGGAAACGCATCGTAATACGACGCCCCTGGCATGGGCCGACCCGTCAGCAGAAAAATTTCGTCGGCCGCATAGACGAACCGCTCGCCAAAGCGCGCTTTGAATTGCGAGCCCCACAATTCGGCTGTATCTGCGTACTCAGCGGCCTTGGCCGGGGTCACCGGATCGAGTTGGGCAAGCTTGTGCCGATGATCGGTCAGCCCCACGGGCACGAGTGCGACCGAACGAACCGCGGGATAGTACGCAGACAAATCGACTACGGTGCGCTCTAGGTGCGGTCCGTCGTTCCAGCCTGGGCAAAGCACGACCTGGGTGTGCATTTCAATGCCATTGGCGGCGAGTTTGCGCAAGCGCTCGTTGATATCGACGGTCGCTTTTGTGCGCCCGAGCATGACTTGTCGCAGCTCGGGATCGGTGGCGTGGACTGAGATGTATTGCGGTGTTAGCCCTTGTTCAATGATGCGGTCGATATCGCTTTCGCGGACATTGGTCAGGGTCACGTACGAGCCGTGGAGAAAGGAGAGCCGAAAATCGTCGTCCTCAAAATACAGGCTGCGCCGCATGCCCTTGGGCATTTGGTGGATAAAGCAGAAGACGCATTTGTTGTTGCAACTGCGCAAGCGCATATCCTCGAAGACCAGCCCTAAGGACTCGCCGCTCTGGCGCTCGATTTCGGCTTCGTATAATTCTTTGCCGCGCTCGATTTCTACGCAGATCACTTCCTCTGCGCTGTTGACCTGCACGTCGATCAAATCGCGCACTTCTTCGCCGTTGATGCGCAAAATGCGATCACCAATGCAAAATCCCGCGCGCGCGCCGAGACTACCGGGCTCAATTTGTTTTACGACAACCATAGTGAATTAAGCAATTAATCTACGTATCATAGTGTGGGGCAAGACGTTCTATCGGTAAAGGTATATGGATATTGGACCGACGGCAATACCTTGGAAAGAAATAAAAAAATCCGCCCGACCAAGTTGGCCAGGCGGATGATGGAGCGGGAGACGGGAATCGAACCCGCGACATCAAGCTTGGGAAGCTTGCGCTCTACCCCTGAGCTACTCCCGCTAATTTTTGCGCCTAAGGTAAGGCGAGGCCCCAACCGCTGTCAACCCGCCCCACGACCCCATCGATACTCCCACTCGCCGACGATGCGCTGAACGACGCCGACCTTACCCCATACATCGAGGTCCAATTCGCGTAGGCGGCGGTCGCGGCGGCACCACGTTATTTGTCGCTTGGCCAAGTGACGAGTGCGCTGCTTGGTCTGTTCGATGGCCTCCTGCCAAGGGCAATGCCCGGCCAGCGCACTGCACATTTCGAGATAGCCCAAAGTCCCCAAGGCGCTGTCGCTTGGGTCGTAGCCCATTTCGCGCAAGGAGCGGACTTCCTCGACCCATCCCTGCTCGACCATTTGCTCGACTCGCTGGTCGATCCGCTCGTAGAGTCGGCTGCGCGCCATGGTCAGACTGATCATTTGCGGCTGCCGCACAAGGGGCCGTTCTTTGCGCTCTCGCCAGAGCTTACTGAGCGTGCCCTTCCCACCTATAGCTACCTCTAATGCCCGCAGAATCCGCTGCGCGTCGCCCGGCTGTAAACGCGCGTGTGCGACCGGATCTCGACGGCCCAGTTCCTCGTATAGGGATGCCAGCCCCTCGCAATGCAGGCGCTTTTGCAATTCGGCGCGTATTGGCGCGTATTCGATTTCGTCCTCAAAACATCCGTCTAAGGCGCTCTGCCAGTACAAGCCCGTCCCTCCAACCATGATGGGAAGGCCCCCTCTATTCCAGACCTGCTCAATGATGTGCCGTGCGGCTCGGGCATACGCTCCCGCGCTGTAGTTTTCCTCGGGATCAAACACGTCGAGCAAGTGATGGAGGCATTGGTTCTGCTGTTCAGCGGTTGGTTTAGCCGTGCCGATATCCATGTAGCGGTAGATTTGCCGCGAGTCGGCCGAGATGATCTCCACTTTGGGCAAGTGCTGGGCTACTTCAAGGGCTATTTCTGTTTTGCCTGTGGCAGTGGGTCCGGTGATTAAGATTAGTGATTTGTTTAACATATTATAGATTATGGGACTATTTAATTGATTCTTTTTTTAATAAAGCCGGCTCCACGATGATCGTTTTCTCGCGGCGCAACAGCGCCTGCCCAGGCGCACCGCCACGCGGCTTGGTGACGTGTTTTACCAAGGTGTACGCCACGGATACTTTTTTCGCCGTTTTACCC
Source organism: Candidatus Latescibacterota bacterium (assembly GCA_022820705.1). GTDB lineage: Bacteria > Latescibacterota > UBA2968 > UBA8231 > UBA8231. The sequence continues at coordinate 12,953 of JAJEEZ010000631.1, forward strand.
TTGCTCCAATACGCGGCTAAGGCTGCGGCCTCCTCAATAGTCTGTTTGCTGGGGGCTTCCTTGCGACCCTCGCTCCGCAGGACGACGTGCGAGCCTGCGTACCCCCGGGCGTGAAACCACAGATCGTTTTGGGCAGACATTTTGTGCGTCAGCACGTCATTTTCCTTGTTGTTGCGCCCGGCCCACACCGACCACCCCGTGGAGGTCCTATAACGCCGGGGATGGGCTTGGGGCTGCTTGCTTGCCGTTTTGTCGGTACTTGTCACCTTGCTCTCCAACCAGTTCTGCAGCGCAGCGTCGGCTTCCCAAGTACCGGCATCGACCGCACCAATCCAATGCTCGTATTGGGTGCACTGACGCTTGAGTTTGGAGAGGCGCTGCGGCAGGGCTTGTTGGCGGCGCTCGTATTTTTGCGCGGTTTTTAGATAGGATGCGGCGTTTTCCGCCAAGCTGCGGTTTATATCCAAATCAATACGCAGGGTCGATCCCCCTTCTGAATCGAATAGATCGGTCAACTCTACTTGCGCAGGCCGACCGGATAGCTGCCCGATGTTGGCCCACAGCGCATGCCCCTTGCGCTTGTATTCTTCGGCGCGCGCAGCCTCGTCGAATTCAGCTTGCATGGCAGCCAAACGCCGCCGGGCATTTTTCAGAGTCTGGCTCAGTCGGCGGCGAATTTGTTGCTGCGCCTGCTGTGTCCGGCGCTGTGCCCGCTCCTTCTGGTACGCCGCCCATATCCCTGGGCTGACCGCGTCAAACTGCTCGTAGGTGCCTTGCAAACGGCGTGGCTCAAAGGCGGAAAAATGAACCCGGCCCGCCTCTTGCCATACATAGCTACGGCCAGCCACCGCACTGGCGTACGCCTCCGTGGCCGCGGTCCACAAGGCTGTGATCGGCTCGCCTCCCCCACCCTGCTGGCTGCGAAAGATCAGCTCGCGCACCACTGAGACATCCGCTCCAGCCAACCAGCGCCTCGCCGTCTTTTCCAAGGCTGTATCCGCACTCGCCAGTCGGTCGCGCCACGCACTGAGTTGGTCCGTGCCGGGCAACAGTCGGCCCGATGGCTCGGGTGGTTGGTACGGCTTGCCTACGGGAGACTTATCCTTGGACGTTGCCCAACAGCCCAAAATTCCGCCATCGGCTTGGCGGTGGAGAACAAACCGCACCTTGTTGGGAATGAGTTCGCACACTAAGACGCCAAAGCTCGGGCGACCGTCGCGGTCTCGACGCTCTAAGCGCAAGCGCAAGATGCGCTCGCGACGCTCGGTTTCGACGGCCACGATCCGCGCTCGCACTAAGTACTTTTCCGGACCATCGCCCGCTCGCCAAGACCGCGGCCAAGCCTCGTGCCGCAGGCAGAGCAAGCCCTCTCGGCCGCTCACACCGTACAGCCAATTGCCCTCGTCAACCGCCAAGGCTAGTTCTGTGGACTGAGCATAGGCCTGCTCGATGACCGCCCCTTGCAGGCGTCTCTGTAGCTCCTGTGCGAGAGCTTGAATGGTGAAGTAATCAAACGCCATCTAGGCTTCGACGAGTTTGAGGCTGGCATTTAGTTTCTCTTGGGTGGCGCGGTATTCGGCTTGGCGTTGGCGCTCCTGTGCGACGATTTCGGGCGGCGCTTTGGTCAGGAAGCGGTCATTGGCCAATTTGGCATCTAGGCCCTTGAGCAGACCGTCCATCTTTTGGATCTCTCGTTTGAGCCGCTGCCGTTCTGCATCTAGGTCAATCAATCCCTCTAAGGGCACGAAAATCTCGGCCGCAGCCGTCATCGCGCTACCCGAAGCTGGCGGCCGGACGAGCCCTTGGCCGACTTGCACGGATTCGGCCCGGGTCAACAGCGCGATATAGGGTATGGCTTGGCGCAGGGTTTGTTCGACCTCGTCCGAGGTAGCCGAAATCAAGACCTCAACTTTGCGGCCCGGTGGAACGTTCATCTCGCCGCGAATGATCCGCACCCCGGTCACTACCTCTTGCAGGCACTGCATTTGCGCTTCGGCCTCCTGGTCTATTAGCGCAGGATCGCATTCCGGCCAATCCGCGATCATGATGCTATTAATCGACTAGCCGTGGGGTAAAGCCTGCCACAAGGTCTCGGTGATAAAGGGCATAATGGGGTGCAACAGCCGCAGGGCAGTTTCGAGCACGCGCACGAGATGCTCTTGGGCTGTGCGCCCAGCTTGGGGATCGCCTCCCTGCAAGCGCACCTTGGCCAATTCGAGATACCAATCGCAATAGTCGCGCCAGACGAAGTCGTAAATCGCCCGAGTCAAGTCGCTGAAGCGGTAGGATTGCATGGCCTCGGTCATCTCGCGCACGGCTACCTGCAACCGGCTCCAGATCCAGCGGTCGGCCAATTCGCTGCGCTCGCAGGGGCCTAGCTCGTATCCGTCGATGTTCATCAGCACGAAGCGGGTCGCATTCCACAGCTTGTTGCCAAAGTTGCGACCGGCCTCCGCACTGGCCGAAGCCTGCACTTGGTTGTTCTCGACCGCGGCATCAAAGCGCACATCTTGGACGGCTCCGGCCTGCGCCAACAGACAGTAGCGGGTCGCATCCGCGCCGTAGCGCGCCACCAAGTCGAGCGGGTTGAGGCCGGTGCCCAAGCTCTTGCTCATGCGGCGACCGTCTTGAGTCAGAATGGTCGGGTGGACCAGCACTGTCTTAAAGGGAATCTGCTCTATGAACTCTAGCGAGGTCATGGCCATCCGCAAAACCCACAAATAGAGAATATCGCGGGCCGTGATCATCAAATCCGTGGGATAAAAGTACTCCAGTGCGTCGCTGCGCTGCGGCCAACCGAGGGTGGCAAAGGGCCACAAGGCGGAAGAAAACCACGTGTCGAGCACATCTGGGTCTTGCACCCAATCTCGGCCGCCGCATTCGGGACAGGCGTCCGGTTCAGCCACACTAACCACGGGCTTGGCCCCAGCCGCCACCGAAACCCTGAAATTGCCCTCGCGCAGGGCTTGCTCCCGGTACAGGTTGCCCATGGCGCTCAGCCCATCGGCGCTGCAATGGGTGCAATACCAAGCGGGAATGCGATTCCCCCACCAGATCTGCCGCTACAAAGCCCAATCGCGTATTTGATCCAACCACTCGATGGCATAGTGGCGAAAGCGGTCGGGCACGTATTGAATATCCTGCCGCACGAGCACGGGCCGCACCTTGGCCGCTATCTCCTTCATGTTCATAAACCACTGCTCCATCGGCAGAGGTTCGACGACTGTGCCGCACTTGTCGTGGTGGGGTACGGCGTGTTCGTGATCCTCTATTTTTTCTATCAGACCCTCGGCTTCCAACGCAGCCACGACGGCCTCGCGAGCCGCGTAGCGATCCAACCCCGCAAAGCGACCGGCCGCTTCGGTCATAACCCCGTCAAAGCCGATGACTTGGATTTGCGCTAGGTCGTGGCGCAAGCCTAGCTCGTAGTCGTTGGGATCGTGGGCGGGGGTCACCTTGACTGCGCCGCTACCCAGTTCGGGATCGGCGTATTCATCGGCTACGATGGGAATAACTCTACCTGTCAGCGGCAGTTCGACTTGCAGGCCAATCGCTTCGCGCCAGCGGTCGTCGTTGGGATGGACGGCCACGGCTGTGTCCCCGAGCATGGTCTCTGGTCGCGTGGTGGCGACCACGACTTGCAACTCACCCTCCCGGGCCGGGTAGCGAATGTGCCACAAGTGGCCGGCGACCTCGCGCTCTTCGGTCTCTAGGTCGGAAATGACGGTGCGGCACTGCGGACACCAGTTGATCATGCGGGTTCCACGGTAAATCCACCCTTTTTCCGCAAAATGCTCGAAAGCCTGCAATACGGCCTCGACGTACTCCTCGTCGAGCGTGAACCGCTCCCAGCGCCAATCGTAGCTGACCCCAAGTTGGCGCAACTGGTGGTAGATGGCGTCTCCGTATTTTTCCTTCCACTGCCAAATCCGGTCGAGCATGGCGTCGCGCCCCAAGTCGTAGCGATTCTTGCCCTCGACCTCTAAAAGCTCCTGTTCGACCTTCATCTGGGTGGCAATGCCCGCGTGATCCGTGCCCGGCAGACAGAGCGTCTCAAAGCCCTGCATCCGCTTCCACCGCACTACTAAGTCGTGGATAGCGTGTTGAATCGCATGGCCCATGTGCAGTTCGCCCGTCACATTCGGCGGGGGAATTGCTATGCTGTAAGGGGGCTTATCTGGGTTGATCCCCGCGTTAAAATGGCCGTTTTCCTCCCAGAAATCGTACCATTTTTTTTCAATCGCCACGGGATCGTACGTCTTGGCCAATTCTTCCGTCATACCGCGTCCTTATCCTTGTGTTTAATAGAAGGTTAAACTAAAAATATAACCCTTTCCCCTGACCTGACAATTTTGCTCGCCGGGCTTGGCTGTCTATTTTGTGTCCAGTTCATTTCATCTGTGCTAGGCGATTCAATATGGGAAACTGGTCCAAGCTGCAAACCGAACAGCGCAATCCAGCCACTGAACACATCGACGAAGTCTCGACGCTAGAGATGCTGGCGATCATCAATCGGGAAGACGCCCTCGTGCCAACCGCGGTCGCCACGCAATTGGCCCCTATCGCCGAGGCAGTTGACTTGGTCGCCAGCCAGCTTGGGAACGGAGGCCGCCTGTTCTACCTCGGCGCGGGCACCAGCGGTCGGCTCGGCGTATTGGATGCGGCTGAATGCCCCCCCACCTTTGGCGCAGCCCCCCAGTTGGTGCAGGGCTTAATCGCTGGCGGGCTAGCTGCCCTGTACCAAGCCGTAGAAGGTGCGGAAGACAGTCGCGAGGCTGCACTTAACGAATTGGCAAAGCGAGGGTTAGGGTCAGCCGATGTGCTCATGGGCATTGCCGCCAGCGGCGTAACCCCTTTCGTTATCAGCGGCATGGAGTACGCAGCGCAACGGGGTTGTCCGACGATCTTTTTTACGTGTAACCCCACAGCCGCCGAGTCCGTTGTCGCGTCCATCAAGATCGTTCCCGAGGTCGGCCCGGAAGTCATTACTGGATCGACGCGTATGAAGGCCGGAACAGCAACCAAGCTGGTACTCAACATGATCAGCACTGGCGCGATGGTGAAATTGGGCAAGACCTACGGCAACCTCATGGTCGATCTCCAACCCACCAATGCCAAGCTGCGCGACCGCGCTGAGCGCATATTTGCGACGCTGACCGGGGCCTCGCCGCAAGTGGCCGCCGCTCGGCTGCAAGCGGCTGAAGGAGGCTTGAAACTGGCGCTGGTCATGGAGTTGTGCCAACTAGATTGCGCCCAAGCACAGCATCTTCTCGACACCTGCGGTGGGAGCGTCAAGGCCGCCACCCTCGCCACTGGAGCATCCCCTTGCAATACGCAGACCTAGGCCGCACGAACTTGCGCCTGTCGGTCTTGGGACTTGGCACCGTGCAATTGGGCATAGCGTACGGCTGGGACCAACAGCCGCCGCCGCCGGATGACCGCGTGATTAAGTTGATCCGCCGCGCCTTGGAGCTAGGCATCAACTACATCGACACGGCCGCGGAGTACGGCCGCAGTGAAAGTCTCGTGGGCCGTGCGTGTGCTGGACTGACGTGTCAGCCCTTGATTGCTACCAAGCTCTCCATCCGAGATGCCGATAACGCAGGGCTATTGACCGGACAGGCGCTGCGTCAGTCCGTCGAACAGTCGCTGCGCCAGAGCTTGCAGAGGCTCGGCGTCGATGTGCTCGAACTCGTGCAGTTGCACAGCCTCGACACGCGCTTTGCAACCCCAGAACTGCTAGACCTGTTAGCGCAGTACTGCCAACGCGGCTGGGTGCGCTATTGGGGCGTTACCACGTACGGCGAAGAGGCTCCGCTCGACGCCTTAGATCATCCTGAGCTAATTTGCTCGATGCAGATACCGTATAGCGCGCTCGACCGCCGGATGGAACGCAAGGTAATTCCCCGCGCCCAAGCACAGGGTACGGGCATCTTCCTGCGCTCGATCTTCCTCCAAGGCGTCCTGTCGCATCGGCTCGACTCGCTCCCGGCCGCGCTTGCTGATCTGTCCCCGTTGGTCTCCCCCCTGCTGAGGCTAGCGCAGGACGCAGGCATAGAGTTGGCTGAACTAGCTTTGCGCTTTGCGGCCTTTGCTTCCGGCGCTCATTCAGCTATTTTCGGCACCACGAGCGTCTCCGAACTCGAAGCCAATATCCGCGCAGTCGAGGCCGGTCCTCTGCCGCCCGATCTAGTAGCGGCCGTGCGCGCAATCGAGGTCGCGGATTCAGCCCTACTCAACCCCGGCAACTGGAGGTTATCTACGCCGTGAATGACCCCATGCCCGGCCAAGCAATTGGCGATTTAGAAACCCCGGTACTGCTACTTGATCTCGACCGCTTTGAATCCAATGTGCAGCACATGGCCGCGTATTGCCGCGACAATGGCAAGCAATGGCGGCCCCACAGCAAGGCACACAAATCTCCGGCCATAGCCCACATCGAGCTGGCCAACGGGGCCTGCGGCATCACCTGCGCCAAATTGAGCGAAGCCGAGTGGATGGTCGCGCATGGTGTACCCTCCATCCTGCTGGCCAACCAGATCGTCAGCCCGGTGAAATTCGCCGCCTTAGCCCGCCTGCAACACCAAGCCGAAGTCATTGCCGCAGTCGATAATATCGCCGTCGTCGAACCGATGGCCGCCGCAGCCATCGACGAGGGCGTCCGCATCCCCGTGGTCGCGGAAATCGACATTGGCATGAAGCGGGTCGGTGTGGAGCCTGGCCCCCCTCTCTTCGCCTTGTCCAAGGCCATTAGCGACCAACCTGGGCTGACGTTCAAGGGCCTGATGGGCTACGAGGGCCACGTGCTCGACTGCTGGCCACTGCCGGCCAAGCAAAAGGCCTGTTACCAAGCACTGGATATATTAGTAGAATCTCGTAACTTACTGGAAAAAAATGGGATACAGGTAGAAATCGTCAGTGCCGGTGGCACGGGTTCGTACGAGCTCAGTGCCCTCCACGACGGGGTCACTGAACTCCAAGCTGGCGGCGGCGTGTTCATGGACGTCATGTATCGCCGGAAATGTCACGTCGAAGCGCTCACCCCAGCCCTAACGGTACTCACCTCGATCACCAGCCGCGCGGCTGACCGAGTCGTCGTCGATGCTGGCTTTAAGACGCTGTCGTCCGGCCACCAGCCGCCGGAGGTGTTGGGCCGAGACGATCTGCGCTTGCGCGGCCTGTCTGCCGAACACGGGATCTTCGACATCGTAGAAGGTCAGGCCGGCCCGGCTTTGGGTGAGCGGATCGAATTGCTCGTCGGTTATTCCGATTCGACGACCTTTTTGCACAATTACTTTGTCGCCGTCCGCAAGGGGCGCGTGGAGAAAATATGGGACATCTCGGCGCGGGGCCTCTTGCGCTGACGCCGAGTAATAGCAACGGAGAAAACAGATGACTAAAGCCGAAATCGCCCAGCAGTTAGCCCGGAGTACTGGCCTTTCCCAAGTAGATACCGCGGCCGTTATCGAGGGGTTCATCGAAGCCATAGCCCAAGCTTTGGAAAAGGGCGACCACGTCGAAATCCGTGGCTTTGGCACCTTCAAGGTCGTGGAGCGCGCACCGCGTACTGGCCGCAATCCCAAAGCCGGCGCGACCATCGCAATCCCCAAGCGCAAGACCCCGACCTTCAAACCCTCTAACGCCGTAAAGAACAGAATCGTCCAGCGCCGACCATGAACCTGCTGTTGATTTCGGTCGATAGCCTGCGCTTGGACTTTGCCCCCGGGATCAGTGCGGCTGTACGCACGCCCCGATTTTCTGCTTTGACGCGCGATTTTCACCTCTGCCAGCACTGCTTTTCGGTTTCTTCGGCAACTCGTCCGGTCCACACCTCGATTTTTACCGGGCTATACCCGTTTGAACACGGCATCGAAGGCCAGCATTCCCCCGCTATGCGGCAGGGCGTTGCCGACCTTTTCAACCTCTGCCGTCGAGCTGGCTATGCGGTCGGCGCGTTTTCAGAAGCCCCGGACATTTTTACCGGCCTAAGTTACGCCAAGCACATCGCTCCCTTGCCCACCGACGAGCAACTCGTCGGCTGGCTACAACGTCGCGAGCCAACCGTTCTCTTCGTTCACTACTGGAGCGTTCATCCCCCTTATGGTGCCGCAGACAGGCTGGCCTTTGGGGAAGTGGGACAATTGCTCGCGGCTGGGCACATTGGCGAGGTACAGGCGCGTTATCGCGCTGCCATTGAACAGCTCTTTGAGCGGCATATAGCTCGGCTGTTGGCCACCTTGGACCTAAGCGCGTGGGCCGTTTTCATCATCAGCGACCACGGCCAGAGCTGGCGGGACGACGAACCCTATCACGGCCAGACTCTGTGCAACGACGTGCTGCGGGTGCCTCAGTACTACCGACTCCCCTCGGAAGAACCCGTCGGGCGCGGATTAATTTCCCTCGTAGATCTTTTCCCTACTTTCCTGTCCCTGTTGGAGTTAGATCACTGCTACCGAGGCTTTGCCCGAGACATCCGCTCCCCTTCATCACCCGAGTACTACGTAGCCGAAATCGACCCCGGCCCAACCGCTCAACAAGGCCGCCAATGGTCCCTCTTCAACGCCAGCGCCAAATTCACCTGTGATCAATCAACCCAGCGCGAAACCTTGGTCGAGACGTTTAGCGAGCGACCGCTCCCAGCACTCGATACTCGCCCGTACCACCAAGCATATACAGCACTCAGAGCAGCTTCTAGTTATGTCCAAGCGGAGTTTGACCAGACCACGGACCGCGCCCTCTTGCACCAGCGGCTGCGAGCTTTGGGTTATATGGATTAATCTGAGAGGACGAACCCAGGCTTTAGGGCCTGATAATCCGCCCCCAGACAGGCAAAAATGTCGGCCCACCGGTGTGGGTAGGATGGATGGCTGTTATTGGGCGCGAAGCCCAGCTTGAGATAGCAGCGCAGAGCCGGAATGCGGAAGTCGTCGGTCAGCAAGTATATGGGCCGAGGGCCTAGCGTCTTGGCTTGGGCCACCGCCGCTGCTACGATGAATTTGCCTAGGCCGCGCCCCTGAAAGTCCGGGTGAACTGCAACCCAACCTATTTCCCAACACGGCCGCAGTTCACGGGTGCGGTCGTTGCAACCTGTACAGGCGACGATCTGCCCCTCGCACTCGACGAAGAGTTGGACTCGAGTTCCTGCCAAGACGTCTTCTAGCCGCTGTCGATCCCAATGACCCAACTCCCCGTTGGCCTGCAATAGAGCCAGCCAGCCCTCCTCGTCGCCCGGCTGGTACGTCCGCAGGCGATAGCCGACCATTTCCGGTAAGTCCGGGGCCGTCTCGCGCCCATACCAGAGGATGAGCTGAGGCAAGGGACTCAAGTCCGGCCTTCCCGACTCCGGAAGAAGGATGACTTAAACTGCTCGGGACAATGGGGCTGGAGCACGACGATTTCGCACTGGGGAAAGGCTTCGGCTAAGCCCGCTGGCCTCCTTTGGTCGTAGCCGAGGGCAATAATGTTGGGGGCGATCTCGCCGACGATGCGCAAAAAGTTGCACCCTTCGTGGCCGAGGCGGACTTCGGTGACTTCGGGCAGCTTCGCCAGCGCAGCTTTGCGCTCATCTTGGGATTGGTCGGGATAGTGCCCCTTGATGCGTCGGACGTTCTCGTCGCGGGCGACCACGACGAACAGTTCGTCGCCCAGCGCAGCCGCCTGCGCGATGAAGGAGCGGTGGCCTGGGTGCAGATAATCAAAAGTGCCGCAGCACAGTACGCGAGTTTTACTCATCGGCGCGCTGATCTATCCAATACTCGACACCGCGATCCTTGGCAAAAATGCGGCCAAAGCGATCAGCGTCGGCGCGGTTGGCGAAATAGCCGATCCGCACCCGCACGCCAGCATCGCTCTGTACGCTATAGGCCGGATAGCCCGCGTCCTTCAATTCACGCACCTTCTGATCGGCGCGTTTCGCGTCCTGAAAGACGCCGACTTGAACGGTGAATTCGCCGTCGGGATCAAAAAATACGGGGCTAGCGTCGCCGGTATCGCTAGCGTCGTTAGCGTCACTGGCATCATTGGCATCGTTAGCATCGCTCTGTACGCTATAGGCCGGATAGCCCGCGTCCTTCAATTCACGCACCTTCTGATCGGCGCGTTTCGCGTCCTGAAAGACGCCGACTTGAACGGTGAATTCGC
>JAJEEZ010000479.1:0-3487 GCA_022820705.1 Candidatus Latescibacterota bacterium
GGGATTTTCCTGCCGCCAGTCGTAGATCGGCCATCCCCGGGTCAGGAAGTTTCCATAGGCGTCGTAGAAATAACTGCCCTCCCGCGCGGTGGGGACGTAGCGCTGGTAGTTTTCGCGCGCATAGTTGGAGTATTCCCACTGTTTCCAACGGAATTCGGTGTAGAGCTCCTGCGGCACGTACCACTTGCGGATGGAGGGGTCGAGCGCGTCGAAAAGCACGCCGGGGCCTTGAGGCTCGTAGCTGACCCGGCCACCGCGCTGGACCGTACCCAAGCGGGCACCGTAGTCCTGGGCTTGGGCAGCATTAACCAAAAGCGCGGCAAGCAGGATGTATTTTATCAATAGCACTGGCCCTCTCGTTTTTAATGGTAGAACGAGCATTAGTACGCCACTCCCATAGTCCCCAGATGACGCTCCTCAAACGCGTCCGCCTGCACCCGCAATACCCACACATAGGTCCCCGGTGCCAACAACTTGCCATCCGCGGTCCTGCCATCCCAACGGTAGCGCGTTGGCCCGATCCCCCGCTCCTCCGCAAACACCCTGTGCAGCCGCCGACCCGCCAAGTCGAACACGTCCAGTACCACCGGCGCTGGCTCGACTAGCTGCAACAGGTTAAAAAACATCTCAAACTGGTCGTTGACTCCGTCCCCATTGGGCGTGAACACTCGCGCGTTGATCGCGATCTCGCCGACCAGCTTGCCGATCTGCGGTTTGGGGATTTCCACGGCCAGCCCCGAAAGCTCGTCCTGGTCCGCTGGCCCAAAATCCACGACCTGTCCCGGCGCGACGCTCTGCGGTACCGTTGGAAATCGGCTGTTGTAGGCGCGGCTGGAAAACGTGGTGCCGAAGCGAAAAATTGGCAGGTCATAGGTGAATTCCAGCACGGCCCTGTCTGTGTGTACCAACTCAAAACTCAGCCGGAAGCCGTCCTGGCGCGCGTATTCTACGGCGAAATCCACCTCCTGCCCGTCTAAGCGCACATTGCGGATATTCGCCACCGGCGCGTTGGAATCAACTACCAATGCGTCGTACCCGTGTACTTCTCCGTTCGCCCTCAGCAACACTGCGTAGTGGAACGTCGCCGGCTTTTCCGCCTCGGCCAGCCGCGGAAAGACCTCAGCCCGGAGGGTGTCGGCAATCGGCGGATGTAAGTAGTCGAATTCGAGTCGATCGACGAGGCGCGTATCAAACAGCCGGCCTTCAAAGGCAAGTTGCAACTGGATAAAGCGCCGCGGTCCCGGTGCTGTTGCTAGGCCGCGGTTCAGCACGCGCTGCCACGAACTCCAGTTTTCCGCGTCTTCCTTCGGCGGCAAGCGCTTGCGGCGGTCGAGCGACCAGTACTCAGCGGCGCTTACCTCGACGTCCGTGGACAGTGCGAACATGTCTTCGGCTTCGGCTCGCTGCCGATAGATGATCGGCGTATCGTCCAGCCCGGTGCGCACCCGCGCCGTCAAGCGGGAAAAGGGCGCTTCGCCAACCACTTCCTCGACCCAGCGCACTTCGCCGACGGTGGCGGCCCCCCCTAGGTCGAGCAGGTCCGTCTGATAGGTCGCCCGGCTCATGTAGCCCGTGCCATAGACCTCGATTTCGTCGATCTCAAAGGGCATCTCCGACAGCGAACGCAACTTTACCAGCCGCACGTACTGGGGCTTGACCGCCACATCGACCACCGGGTCCTCGTTCTCCAATTCGCGGATCACTAAAATGTCCGGCGCGCCACCGACGCGGCTGGTCTGCTGTGGGTTGACCCACAGTTCGTACGCGCGCAGGAAATCGTCTTGGTAGGGCTGGCGTGGCGTGGCGGCCACGGTGTTGCGCGGATAGAAGCGCACCCGCTGGACGCCTATCTGTTGGGCAAAGTCGAGGATGATCCAGATTCCGAAGGCCGGAACCACTGGGTTGAAGGGGGAGGGTTTGCGCTCAAAGGCGATGGCGTGATCGCCGTTGACGATGCCGCGGAGCTGGGCCTTGCGCAAATCAGTGTACTTCGTCGCCGCGTTGGGCACTTTAACCGAGCCTTGGCCTTCGAGCACTAGGGAGGCGATGTTTTCCTCGCCGGCGAAAAAGCGCGGGCTGATCGAACCGGATCGGTGAACGAACTCGACCGCGCCCACCAGCACGTTGCTCGTATCCACCTGCGGCCGGTACCGAGGTCCGAACAAGAATTCGGGGTCCATGCCGTCGCCGCCGCCTTCCCAATCGTGCTCGACCCCGCCGAGCGCGAAGGTGCGGACTTGGCCGCTGGCGTCCAGTGCCAGCAATAACAGCGCCGCGAAAGCCCAGTTCATAGCTTCAACCCCGCGTTGATATTCATGAAAAGCATGCTGGACCGCAGGGCTTCGCTGTGGTCGAAATCGCGCCACAGCCACTGCGCTCCCACCCGCGTTACCACCTGATAGCCGAGATAGCCCACTCTGTTTGTTAGCTGGACGACTAGCGTCCGGCCCATGACGTCCTCCGCCACCTCTGGGTGCCTGCCTTCCAGCATCCAGAATCGACTCCACTCCAACCCGAACTGGAGTTGGGTGTCGAAAATCTGGCGACCGTGCCGGGCATAGTAGCTGACTGAGACCTGTTCGGCTAGGATCGGCTGCACCCACAGCAGGAACAAGGTCTGCTCTAGGCTCTCCGCCACGGGCGCACGGCTGTGGAAGGGCCGGTCGCGGCGGTACTCGCTCTTCCACCGTGGCTCCAGCCGGCCCAGCCCCAAAGGCATCGTCCACTCGGCTTTGTTGATCACGCCGAGAAAACCCGAGCTAGCGCGCCCTTCGCTGCTGCGGAGTGCTTCCCTATCCCTGCGCTGCCACCAGCCCTCCCACTTGAAGCGGTGCATATGGCGCAGACCCCAGCTAAAAGCCTGCTCCCAGTCGGCGTACAAGGTGTTGCGCCAAGCGTCGTTCCCCGGCCGTCGGTCCACAACAGTCTGCATCCGCCCCACGGCGCCCACCGGCTGCACCCATTGCTCCAAGTCGTCCGGAATGTCGTCCCTGACGCGCGCCGCGAAATCGAAAAACCGCAGTTGCCCACCCCTTAGTCTCCAGCGCACCACCGCCAGCGCGTACACCGCATGGGTCCGACCATCCCCGGAAATCAGCCGCATCCGCTGGTGTCCCAGCGCCAAATTCGCATCCGGGCCTAGATACCCGCGTGCGTACAGATTGAAACCGCGATGGTCGCGCTTGTAGGGATAGTCGGGCAAGAGGTCGTTCTCGAAGCGGTCGATCACGCCATTATGGTTGAGATCGAGGCCGAAGAGATACTGCGGCCGGTCCGAGCGGAACCGCAGGAAAGGTTCCTCGTAATCGGGTATGAGATTGCGGTTCTGGTTGTAGTCATAGACGAAATCGCGGTTCTCGTCGTAGCCGGGAAAGGCCCTCGGCGAGTAATTCTGGAAGGGCCGTTCCCATTCTGGGATGCCGTTGTAGTCGTCGTCGTCATCGACGAATTCGTAGAGTTGGGGGGTCGGCGCTTGATAATGGATATC
>JAJEEZ010000150.1:0-4242 GCA_022820705.1 Candidatus Latescibacterota bacterium
GTGAATGGGCAGCGGGGCCGTGCGCAGCTTAGCGCGTTGTCGGCCCCGCACTCGCTCGGCGGGGAGGCCGATTTGATTCTCGCAGACGGAACTTGGAAAATTGCCGAGCTGAAGATCGACGGCCGGCCCGTCTCCAGCCACTATCGGCGTCGCTACCAGTCGCTGATCGACCGCGGTCATTCGCCGCCGGTGCTGGAGGCTCAGCTCGCCGAGCGCGAGTACGTCGTCCTCGAGGACTTTGCCGCTACTTGGGATGGGTCGCAGCCGATGGAGTGGGGGCCGTGGAAGAAAAAGGACCGACTCAAACCCGTGCTCTACCGCGTAGAGGGGCGTCCCCGGCGCTATATGGCGGCGCGCGATTCGAGCCATTCGGTCATCCTGGGAAAATTCGTCCACTGGAATCCTCGCCAGTACCCGATTATGACTTGGTGCTGGCGCGCCGCGGCCTTGCCACAGGGAGGCAACGAATTTCTCGACGACGCCAACGACAGCGCGGCTGGTTTGTACGTTATATTCTCCAAGAATTGGCTGGGGGTTCCCAAACAGCTCAAATACGTGTGGAGCACGAGCTTGCCCGAAGGCACGGTGGGCCGGCGCGACAAGATATTCCGGCCTTGGTTCTTCGTGGTCGAAAGCGGCGCGACCAACTTAGACAAATGGACTTTTGAGGTCGTTGACTTGGAAAAGCACCATCGGGAAAAGTTAGGCGGTCGGCCGGCTAAGCGCACCATCGGCTTGGGTCTGCTCACAGACGCCAACTCGACTCGTTCGTACGCTGAGGCGTACTACGCAGATTTGCGCGTGTGGACGCGCGGGGCTTTTGACGGCGGGCGCATTGTCAACTACTGCGGTGGACTCCCCGCCCCCAACGGCGCGTACGCAGAGGAGAATTTACAATGAAAATGGACTTCGGCGAGCTCAGACTTCGGCGAGGCTTCGACGGTGAGCTCAGCCGAACCGCTCAGCCGAGTCGTCGAGCCGTATGGTGCGGTGTGTGGGCCGCCCTCTGCGCCACTGTGGTCGGCGCGACCGCAGAGGATGACGACCCCATTGCCTTTCTCAAAAGCCACGACGCTGAGGTGCAGGCCATACTCGCCGAGGCTCCGACCGACTCGCTGCCTCCGGCCGTGCGGGAAGAGATCAAGCAGCACATCAATGCGGCCTTTGACTTCCGGGAATTGAGTCGCCTCGCCTTGGGGGATCACTGGGAAGGCCGCTCCCCAGACGAGCGCGACCACTTCGCCGAGACCTTCAGCAGCATCATCCGCGAGCAGAATTTCGACAGCTTCTCCCGCTACTACCGCGAGGGCGAGATCCGCTACGAGTCGGCTGAGGTGCAAGAAGACGCAGCTGTCGTCCAAGCGCTGGCACCTGTGCAGGATGAGGAAATAGAGATCGAATACAAGCTCCATCGGGTGGAGGGTGTGTGGCGGATATACGATTTGGTCATCGACGGCGTTAGCACGGCTGAGGGCAACAGGCGACGCTATGCTCGTTACATCGAAAAAAATGGCTACGAGAAGCTGATCGTCCAGCTCGACAAGCAGTTGGCCCGCCTGCGCGAAGCGGTTCTCTCGCCGCCTTCAGGCGGTGCAACCGAGGATTAACCGTCCGCCATGCCTATAAGCCACCAGCGCTTGGTTCGCTACATCTACCACCACTACATCGGCATAATTGCGCTGGCCACGGTGTTGTCGGTATTTGCCGGGTTTTTCGCTGCCAAGCTAGCCGGAAACATCAAGACCGACTTCGCCGACCTGCTGTCCGACGACTACGTCAGCGTCAGGGAACTCAATCGCATCAAGGCCCGCATCGGCGGCATCGGTCCGCTGATGGTCGTCATTACCAGCGACGATTTGGACGCGGCCGTTTCCTGCATGCAGGTATTGGCCGATTCGCTCGAACACAGTCCGCTGATCAGCTCGGTGAGCCGCCTCGACAGCAAAAAGGATCTGCTCGAAAAAAACCAGCTCCTCTACATGAACTTAGAGGACCTGCAAGAGATCAACCGCCGCCTCGACGAGCACATAGAGTTGCAAAAGCTCAAGCAGTCGCCGCTCTACTTTGCCTTGGACGACGAGGAAGAGCAGGTGCTCGACTTTGCGGATATCGAGGCTAAGTACCAGCAGGATGGCGCGGTGGCCGCGGTCCCAGAGCAATATCGCCAGTACTTCATCACGCAGGAGGGCAACGGCGTCATCCTCCGGCTTTATCCGGCCGGGCTTACCACGGATGTCGCCTTCTCGCAGGATCTGATCGACCATATCGACCAGACCATTGCCGCCATCGGCCCAGAGCGCTTCCATCCCAGCATCGAATGCGTGTACAAGGGCAGTTTCCAAAACAGCGCCAACCAATTCACGATCATTATCCAAGACCTCAAGTCAACGGCCTTGTACAGCATCGTCGGCGTGCTGCTGCTTATCACCCTGTTCTTCCGCCAAGTAGTTGGCTCGCTCTTCATCACCTTGCCGTTGATGATGAGCCTGACTTGGACTTTTGGCGTCACCTACTTGGCCATCGGCAGCCTCAATATGATCACCGTGGGGCTGTTCGCCATCCTCTTTGGGCTGGGCATCGACTTTGGCATCCACATCTTCGCCCGCTACCGCGAGGCCCACCGCCGAGGCATGGACATCGAACAGGCCCTGACCGTGACCGTCCGGTACACGGGCAAGGCCCTGGCGACGACGGCGGTCACTACCTCGATCGCCTTCTATTCGCTGCTGTTGACGGATTTTAAGGGCTTTTCGGAGTTCGGCTTTATCGTCGGCACCGGCATCCTGTTCTCGCTGGTGGCTATGGTCGCGATATGCCCGGCCTTCATCGTCCTCGCCGAGCGCCTGCGGTTGGTCATCCCGATCCGCAAGCGCAGCGTCCTGTGGCGCACCGGTCGCTACCCAAAGCCTTGGGCCACTTTGCTGATAGGCACAGTGATCACTGGGTACTCGCTGTACCACCTCGGAGATTTGGAATTTGAATACGACTTCAGCAAGCTCAAGCCCGCACCGCCGCCCAACATCAACAAGGGTAGCCTGCCCCAGAGCCTGAAGGAAGGCCGCTCGCCGGCCATTGTCCTGACCGAAAGCTACGACGAGGCCATGGAGGTGGTCCGCACTGTCGAGGCCATCAAGGCCACCCACGGCGACTCCTCCACGGTCCTCAACGTCAAGAGCGTGTACTCCGCACTGCCGCGAGACCAAGACGCCAAGCTGGCGCTCATCGCCGACATCCGCTCCTTGCTCGACCGGGAAGAGGGCCTGTTCAGCGAGAGCGAGCGGGCTAAACTGGACTCGTTGCGCCCGTACCTCGACGTGGAGAAGCTCACGCTGTACGACCTGCCCGCGGACTTGACCAATGAGTTCAAGGACAAGGAGGGCAACATCCTCAACTTCGTGGCGATCAACGCCGCAGTCGAGCTCAAGGACGGCAAAGACGCCATCCGCTTTGCCGAGGAAATCAGCCATATTGAAACGCCGACGGGCAAGACCTACATAGCCTCTAGCTCGCACATCATAGTCGCCGAGATGCTCAAGGTCATGCTCAATGACAGTTCCCTCGCCGTGATCCTCACGCTAGCGGTCGTGGCGGTGGTGCTGCTCATCGACCTGCGGAGTTTTGTCGATACCCTGCTGGTGCTCACGCCGCTTTTGAACGCCTTGGTGTGGGTCGTGGGTTTCATGTATGCTTTTGACATCAAGCTCAACCTCTACAACATGGTCGCCTTTCCGACGATCATTGGCATGGGCGTTGACAACAGCGTCCACATCTTCCACCGCTACCAAGAAGTCGGCCGCGGCTCGCTGAGACTAGTGTTGCGCACGACCGGTCTTGCGCTGTTGGGTACGTCGCTGACGACGATGGTCGGTTTCTCGGGATTGGTGCCGGCCATCCACCCGGCGCTCACGTCGATTGGCGTGCTCTCGCTGGTGGGCTTGGGGTCCTGTTTTATCACGTCCGTCACGCTGCTGCCGGCCCTGCTGCACATTCGCGAGCGCCGCACTGAGAAGCTCTAGTTCTATGCGCGTTGGCATTGTATGGGCGGGCATTTTCGGTTTGGCTGCGGCCCTGGAACTCAACCGGCGGGGCCACCAGGTTACCCTTTTTGAACGCGGCCCCATCCCTTGTCCAGATGCTTCCTCGACCGATGTGTCCAAAGTCATCCGCCGTACCAGCTACCCCGAGGAGACCTACCACGAGTTGGTCGAGCGGGCCGCGCACCAGTGGCGTCAGTGGCACGAC
>JAJEEZ010000608.1:0-3701 GCA_022820705.1 Candidatus Latescibacterota bacterium
GCCTTGCCTTGGTGAATGCGGTAGCGATAGCGCTTGCGGGTTGCGCTGTAGCGGGCGTGAAAGTCCGCGGCGACCTCGTCGGCGGCATGCACGGCAATGTCCGGGGGCAAGAGGCCGTTGAGGCTGCGGAGCAGCCGGTCCGTAGGCAGTGCGCCCTCGGTCTGGAAATGAGCTACCTGCCCGAGGGCGTGGGTGCCGGCGTCCGTGCGGCCTGCGCCGATGAGGCGGACCGGCTCTTTGAGCAAGGTGTGCAGGGCTTGTTCGAACGCGTCTTGCACGGTGCGGCCGCTCTTTTGGCTCTGCCAGCCGGCGAAGTGGGTGCCGTCGTATTCGATTACTAGGCGCAGCGTCCGCATCGCCTAACGCAAAAAGTACACGAGCGCGACCAAGCCTAGGGTGGCCAAGGCGGATAAACCGTCGGCGCGGCCAAAGCGCAGCGGGCGATAGTGGGTGCGTTCGGCTCCGCTAGCGTAGCAGCGGCTTTCCATAGCCAAGGCGAGGCGGTCGGCACGGCCGCAGGCTGCGACGAGGAGGGGTACGAGGAGGGGCACGAGGTTTTTGCTGCGGCGCAGAAAAGAGCCACTAAAGTCGGCCCCGCGCGCTAGTTGGGCTTTGCGTAGGCGCTCGGCTTCGTCGAGGAGCACGGGAATGAACCGCAGGGCAATGGAGATCATCAGCGCCATGTCGTCGGCCGGAAAGCCGAAGCGGCGCAAGGGGCTACAGAGGCGCTGGAGGCCGCTGGTTATCTCCATCGGCGCGGTCGTGAGCGTCAAGAGCGTGGCGGCGACGATGGCTGCGGCTAGCCGTGCGGTAAAGAAGGCTCCCAAGTGCAGGCCCTCAGCGGTCAGGGCGTGATCGGAAAAGGGCAACGACAAGACGGTGCGGCCGGGCGTGAGCAGCGCGTGGAGGCCAAAGGTGAACAAGAAGAGCCAAGCAAAGGTTTTGAGCTGGCACAGGATGAGGCGCAAAGGCACCCGCGCCAAGACGATGGCCACCAGTAGGAAAGCTCCAAGAAGCAGCAGGGCGAGTGCGTTGGGCGCTGCAAAAGCCGCCAGCGTCAGCGCGAATGCGCCCCCTAACTTGGTGCGCGGGTCGAGGCGGTGGATCGGCGAATCGAGCGCGAGGTAGCGGCCGAGCGCGATGTCCTGTAAAAAGGCCAAGGGCTAGGGCAAGAAGCGGTTGGTGAAGACCTCGGTGGGGTCCACCACACCGTCTTTGATCAGGTCAACGGTTACCATTTGTTCCAATAGCTTTTGCCAGCGCTCCAAGGTCATGCTGCCGAGGCCGTTCTGTTGGGCGACTGGATCGAGAACCATGTCCATGGATTCGGCGGCACCATAGGCGAGAATATCCATACCCATCTCGGGGTTGAGGCTGTTGATATGGCGGTTGGTCGCCTCTGGCTCGGCGAGGTATTTCTCCCAGCCTTTGACGCTGGCGCGGACTACGGCTCCGACGAGTTCAGGTTCGGCGGCGATGCGCTCTTCGGTGGCGATGAGCACGCTGGCATAGGGGTTGAAGCCGGTGTCGGCTACGAGCAGGGCCTTGGGATCGCCGCCTTTGGTTTTGGCGACGAAAGGCTCGCTGAAGACGTAGCCCTGCTGGGCGAAATTCTCGTCGGCGAGGAATTGGGCCACATTGCCGGGATAGGGGACTATTGTGACGCCTTCAAATGGGTATTTCCAGCGCAGATAGTGCGAGAAGGCCGGTCGTTGCGACAAGGCCAAGGTGATGTTTTTGATTTGCGAAATGGAGTCAATACCCGAGCTCTCGTGGACGATGATGCAGTGCGGGTTGATCTGGTAGGATGCCATGAGCGCGACCACGGGGATTTGTTGGGCGCGCGCGTACAGGATGTCGTCGGCATTGACTATGCCAAAGGCTACCGCGCCGGTGGCCACGCGCTGGACGACCGGCGAGTCCGGGCCGCCGCCGAGGATTTCGACCTCAACGCCGTTTTCTTCGTAGTAGCCGTGGACTGCGGCCGCGTACAAGCCGCCGTGTTCGGCTTCTGGGAACCAGTTGAGCGCGAGTTGGACCTTGGGTAGGGCGTCGGCTGTGGGGGCTTCTTTTTCAGCGGCGCAGGCGACGAGCGCGAGACAGGCCGCCAAGAGCGAGTATTTGAACATCACGGGAATCCTCCTAGTGATTGCAGTGGGAGTTGGCGCGCCGCCATGTTACTCGGGCGCACCCGTCCAGCGTCTGAGCAAGAAATTACTCAAGCTGCCCACGGTGGTAAATAGCCCCAAGCCGAGCAAGGTGCAAAACAGAATGCAGGCGAAGAGGTAGTCGGTCTTGGCTTGGCCGTTGGTGAGGATGATCAAGTAGCCGAGGCCAAAGTCCTCGGTGCCGTAGCCGGCGAAGAACTCGCCGACAATTGCGCCAATGACCGACAGGCCGCTGGAGATGCGGACACCGACGAGCATCTGGGGGACAGCGCCGGGGACGCGGAGCTTGAACAGCACCTGCCAGCGATTGGCCTTGTTGAGCGCGAAGAAGTCGAGGATGTGGGGATCGACGCGGGTCAGGCCGTCGGTGGTATTGGCGATGACTGGGAAGAGGGCGATGATGAAGGAGACGGCCACCACGCCTTGGAGGCCGTAGCCGATCCACAGGATGATCAGGGGCGCGATGGCCACGATGGGCATGGTCTGCAAGAAGATCGCGTAGGGGTAGAGGCTGCGCTCGATGAGGCGCGACTGGGAAAACAGCAGAGCGACCAAGAAGCCAAAGGCAAAACTGAGGACAAAGCCCAAGATGGCACCTAATGCCGTCAGCAGGGTAGCCGACAGCAGGCGCGGCAAGTTGTCGGCGATGGCTTGGGCGACGAGCAGGGGACCGGGCAGCAGGAAAGGTTCGATCCCGAGGAGCGAGACTGCGCCTTGCCAAGCGCATACGACTAAGGCGAAGAACAGCAGTGGAGGCAGAATGTTCGTTGTTAGGGAGCGCAGGCGTTTCATAGCTCGTCGGCGTGGGCGAGTTGGCGCGAAATCCCGTTGGCGATGCGGATGAATTCAGGGGCGCTGCGCAGGTACGCTGAGCGCGGATAGGGAAACGGGATGGGGATGTCGGCGAGGATGCGGCCGGGACGCGCGCTCATCACGAGGACCCGCTGGCTGAGGAACACGGCCTCGGAGACGTTGTGGGTGACGAAGAGACTGGTCCAATGGTCTTCCTGCCACAGGCGCAACAACTCCTCGTTGAGCCGCTGGCGGGTGATTTCGTCGAGCGCGCCAAAAGGCTCATCGAGGAGCAGGATCTGCGGGCGGGTCACCAGCGCGCGGGCAATGGAGACTCTCATGCGCATGCCGCCGGAGAGTTGGGCTGGGTACGCAGCGGCAAAGTCGGTTAGGCCGACCAGTTCAAGCGTTTGGGCGACGCGTTCGACAGCATCCTCGTGGCGCAGCTCTAAGGGGAGGGTGATGTTGTGCGCGACCGATCGCCAAGGCAGTAGCGTGGCGTCTTGGAAGACAAAGGCGAGGCCGAGCGGTTCGTGGCCCTCCACGCGGAGTTGGCCGCTCGTGGGTTCGTCGAGGCCGGCCACGAGGCGGAGGAAGGTGGATTTGCCGCAGCCGGAAGGGCCGACGATGGAGACGAACTGACCGCGGCCAATTTCCAGATTGAGGTCGCGCAGGGCTTGGACTCCGGAGGGAAAATACTTGTTGAGTCCTGCGGCGACGACTAGTTGAGGCTCCATTCAA